>JAOZTW010000863.1 GCA_029938985.1 Bacteroidales bacterium
GCAATTAATCAATGCTTTAATGTTATGATAAAAAGTTTTCCCGACTTTTCAGCTTCTTACTTACTTATATATAACGTGAATAACAGTTAAATGTTTTTAAAATTAACAATTTTTAGTTACGATTTTTTTCTTTGTTATCAAGATATACTTTAAAAAGAGCTTCAAACCTAGCTATTTTGACGTTTCCAAGTCCCCTATTTTTTGCTTTATGGCAAAAAATAGGGGACGTTGGAAAGTCTTTTCGGTAACAATACTTTAGATAATTAAGTCTTAATATGTTACTTGGATTTTATTAAAAATCAATTAATCAATGCTTTAATGTTATGATAAAAAGTTTTCCCGACTTTTCAGTTTAAAAAGAAATAAAGGCGTTTTTCACGAATGTCAAGTTCAAGTATTTTTTGAAATATTAGAATTGAAGTTTACCTTTGTAAATGAGTATTTTAATATTTCAAAAGTAACAAAGAAATTGATACTCGTGAAAAATGCCCAATTATTGATTTTAATATGCCAAAAAAAAATCTCCATACAAGGAGATGATTAATTTTAAAATTTAAAAAAAATGAAACAAGATAAATCATTACAATTTGGAAGATATCTCGAAGATTTTAAGGAGGGAGATATATATAACCATTTTCCAGGAAAAACAATAACAGAATCGGATAATAATTTGTTTTCACTATTAACAATGAATCATCACCCAGTGCATTTAGATGCAAAATATGCAAGCACAAAAACTCATGGGCAAATTCTTGTGGTTGGCACATTGGTATTTTCGTTGGTTACAGGTATGACAGTTAGAGATGTAAGTGGTAGAGCAATAGCTAATTTGAGTTATCACGAAATAAAACATCATGCACCAGTATTTTTGGGCGATACTATTTTTGCCAAAACAGAAGTACTATCAGTAAGAGAATCAAAAACAAAATCAGATAGAGGAATTGTAAAAGTATTGACAGAGGCTTTTAATCAAGACAATATCAAAGTATTATCATTTTCAAGAAGTGTTTTAATCCCTAAAAAATAAAATTATGAAACCAAAACATAAAGGAAAGTTAGTTCACCGAACATTATTATTTACTGCTGGACACAATTTAAAATATTTAAAAAAATCGTTTACAACCAAAGCCGATGCCATTGTTTTTGACCTTGAAGACGCAGTGCCAGAAAACAAAAAAATTGAAGCAAGAACAATTCTAAAAGAATTTTTAAAAACCGAGTTAATAGACAACAGACCAGTTTATGTGCGAATAAATCCTATGGAGTCAGGTTTAACTTTGTTGGATATTGATGCCACTGCTTCGCCACAAATAAATGGTTTTGTTTATCCAATGGCACGTTCGGCTAGGGATTTAATTGCTTTTGATGCTCAATTATCATTAAAAGAAAAAATATTGAATTTGCCAAAAAAATATTTTGATATTATTGTGTTAATAGAAACCCCCGAAAGTGTGCTGAACCTGAAAGAAATAACCTCAGCTTCTGACCGTATTGTTGGTTTGTTGTTTGGTAGTGAGGATTTTCTTGCCGAGCAGGAAGGAAGACATGGCGAAAACGCTCAAGGAATATCTGTTCCACGTCATTTGATTTCTATGGCCGCAAAAGCCAACAATATGCTTGCAATAGATACGCCTTATGTTAAAGTAGGGGATTTTGAAGGTTTGAAAAAACATATTGAACAAGGAAAAATGCTTGGTTACGAAGGAATGTTGATAATGTCGCCACGAGAAATACCAATTGTAAATGAATTGTATTCTCCAAGTAAAGAAGAGATTACAAGAGTTAACGAAATAGTAAAACTTTCAATAAAAGCAACCGAAGAAAATAAAGGAATAATTATTTACAACGGAATATTTATTTCGCCACCATCACTAAAAGCGGCTAAAAAAACATTACAAAAATCAGAAAATATTGATAAATATGAAGAATTTTTGAATAGTTAAATTGTTGGTAGCCAAAATAATAATGATTTAACTAATTTTTGGGCGTTTTTCACGAATATCATGTTTAAGGCTTTTTTGAAATATTAGAATTAAAGTTTACCTTTGTAAATGAGCATT
>JAOZTW010000864.1 GCA_029938985.1 Bacteroidales bacterium
AAAACGACAGCTCTTATTCAACGTATTAAATTCCTTATAACAGAAGACGCAATTAAAGAAGTTAAAAATATAACTGAGCAAGATAAGGAAATATTATACAGTGATAACTCAAATTGGATATTTTTCACCCCAACTGAATTATTAAGAACATATTTAAAAAATGCAATGGTATCAGAAAACTTAAAGACTGAACCAAACAAAGTTGTAACGTGGGACTTAATAAGAAAAAGATTATTTAAAGAAGCTGGCTTAAATAATGTAGAAACTAAACGTCCTTTTTTAAAAATGACAAAAGGTTCTGATATTTTCTTTAATCACAATATAGAAACATTTAATAATTTAAATAACAAATTTCTTAACTTTTTCATTGAAAAGTTAGTAAAAGCATTTGAAAAAATATTGACGATTGAAGTTAAAAATGTAGAATGGAAAGAAATAGGACAAAAAATAAAAATAACAAGTAAATCTATTATTGAAAATAAAAAAGACTTTGTTAAACTTGCACAAACATTTCTTAATTTAAACGAAGAATTTACTGATAATGTGAAATCTTTGAATGAAAAATATGCAACAGAATTATCACATATTTCAAAGAAAATTCAACTTACAATTAAAAAAGAAGAAAAACTTTATTTGTGGATAGAAAATGAATTAAAAGCAGATTACGAAGAAAAAATAAAATCACAGCAAATTGGAAATGAAGAAGAAAACGACGAAGAACAAAGTGAAAATGAATTATTTAATGAGAAAATTGAAAATGTATTAAATATTGAACAACAACTAAATCAACGTTTAAAAAGTATTATCAGAAAAATAGCAATGAAACCCTATGATAAACACACAAAACTTAATAAAAAAGAACAAAAATACTATGACAAAATAAAAGAATTAATAAAAATAGAAGAATTAATAACAATTGGTAAAATAGCTATTTTTAAGAAATATTTCGAACCATTAACAAAAGGGATAGAATACAATATTTTACAACGTATTCCTACTATTTATAAAGAATATAGGCGAAAAGAATTACTTAAATCTATATTTTTAACAAAACTGGGAAAGCGAGATTTAGAAAAATCTATAAAAAATGACAATAATAAAAGAATTCATAAAGACGAAATGGACTTTTTATTAGGATTTGTTTTCAAAATTATCAGATTATTTTATAAAAATAATTTTATATTTTATAAAAAATCGAAACACCAATATATCAAAACGTTTAAAAATAATCTAAAAGGTATTATCGCAGTAGATGAAGCAACTGATTTTAATTTGTTTGAACTTAATTGTATGTATTTACTTACTTATCCTAATTTTAATTCAATAACTTTTTCGGGAGATATTATGCAACGTATGGTAAAACAGGGAATTAAAAGTTGGTCTGAGTTGGGTGAAATTATTCCGAATATGCAAACAGAAGATTTAAAAATATCATATAGACAAACACCTGAATTATTAAAAATAGCACAAAAAATACATTCTAAATTTTCAGAAACTTCAATTGATTATAAATCAAAATATAAAATTGATAAAAATGACCCAAAACCTTTAATTTTATACAGTGATAATTTTGATGACAAGGTAAACTGGATTGCAGATAGAATATTAGAAATAAATAAACTATACGGTAATAGTATGCCAACTATTGCAATTTTTGTTAAAAATGACAACGAAGTTGATAAATATTCTAACGCATTAAAAGTGCATGAAGTATTAGATGAAAATTTCATTGAAACAGTCGCATGTAGAGAAGGTCGTATTTTAGATGATAATCAAAATGTAAGAGTTTTTAGCATTGAATATATAAAAGGTTTAGAATTTGAAGCCGTATTTTTCATTGATATTGATAATCTTGATAATAATGATTTGTTAATAAAGTATATTTATGTAGGTGTATCAAGAGCAAATATTTTTTTAGGACTTACGATTAATGATGAGTTTCCGGAACAGTTGCTATTGATAAAAGATAACTTTATAGAAGGGAAATGGACTGAATGAAGATGATAACATTTGCTTTGAAACACCCTGAAAAAGGGTGTTCAATAGCAGTTTCCGATA
>JAOZTW010000865.1 GCA_029938985.1 Bacteroidales bacterium
ATTAATCAATGCTTTAATGTTATGATAAAAAGTTTTCCCGACTTTTCAGTTATTAAATGATTTATTAAAATAATAGATGAACAAAAAAACGGTGTATTCTGGAATTTTTAATTATTTCATTTTCACTTATAACTTTTGAAATCTTAAAATGCTCATTTACAAAAGTAAACTTTAATTCATAAATTTCAAAAAAGTTCCTTGAGTTTGTCTTCATTAAAAAACTCCTTTCTCATATTTGAAAAATCTACAGTTGTTCAAAACTATCAGACATTTACGCATCTTGTAACCAAAGTTTATGAATTAATCAGATTAATGTGGCTTTATTTTTGCACAACTAATTAAAAATTAAACTTCGTAAAGTAGAATTAAGTAGATAGCTGTATGTAAAAGTCAATTTTAAAAGAGGTTGTTTTTTATATTATGTAAGGCAAAAAAATTTTGGCATTTTTCATAAATGCAAATTACTGCGTTATTTTGATTATTTTAAAAGCCTCATTTACAATAAGTAAACTGCGGTATTTAATAAATAAAAATGCCTTGTACTTTACATTTATTAAAAACTCCGTATTTTTTAATAAATAATTAATTTTATGTATTGTAAATAAAAATATTATTGTAATTTTGTAAACTTTACTTTAAACTATTAATTTTAATCAAAATGAAACCAGTTATATTGTGTGTTGACGATGAGGCAATTGTATTAACCAGTCTCAAAGCTCAATTAAGAATGATTTTTAAATCTGAATTTGATATTGAAACAGCAGAAAGTGGCGACGAAGCAATGGAAATAATAGAGGAACTGTTGGAAGACGGTGTTGAATTTCCATTAATTATTTCTGACCAAATAATGCCAGGTATGTCTGGCGACGAACTACTTGTGCAAGCTTTTAGCATGTCTGCCAACACGCTTTCAATAATGTTGACAGGTCAGGCTGATGCAAATGCAATTGGTAGAGCAGTAAATAACGCAAATTTATATAGATATATTAGCAAGCCCTGGAACGAAACAGACTTGCAAATGACTGTAAAAGAAGCTACAAGAAGTTTTTGGCAGGCTAAAACAATTGAACAACAAAACAAAAAGTTAAAAAAATATAATGAACATTTAGAAGATCTTGTTGAAGAGAGAACCAAAGAAGTTGTAAAGCAAAAAAGTATTGTTGAAAAAAAGAACAACGATATAATGGCAAGTATTAAATATGCAAAACGAATTCAAAAAGCTTTATTACCACAAAAACAGTGGCTTAATAATATTATTAATAATTTTGTTCTTTATTTGCCAAAAGATATAGTTAGTGGTGATTTTTTTTGGGTTGAAGAAATTGACTCAAAAATATTTATTGTAGCAGCCGACTGCACTGGACACGGTGTGCCTGGAGCTTTTATGAGCATGCTTGGAATTTCTTTTTTAAACGAAATTGTTCAAACTCAATACAAATCAGACCAGATACTTAACATATTAAGAAGCAAAGTAATTAATACTTTGCATCAAGCAGTTGAAAGTGTTCAAAATCAAGATGGTATGGATATTTCGCTTGCGGTTTACGATAAGAAAAAAAAGACCTTAGAATTTTCGGGAGCCTACAATCCGCTTATAGTAATAAGAAATGATAAATTAATAATACATAAGGCAGACAGAATGCCGATTAGTAAACATATTAAAGATCAGCAAAAATTTACTTCAATAAAAATAAATGTACAACCAAACGATATTTTTTATATGTTTTCCGATGGTTATATTGACCAGTTTGGTGGACCTAAAGATAAGCGTTTTATGCAAAAAGGATTTAAAAAAATTCTATTAGAAATTTATAAAGAAGATTTAGCACGCCAAAAAGAATTATTGTATAAAACATTTTTGGATTGGAAAGGAAAAAAAGACCAGATTGATGATATTGTTATTATGGGTTTTAAATTTTGAGAAAAATGTATAGGCATACTAAAATAAATAATTGGCAAATTTAATCGAAGTTATTTTTGTTTTTAACAATTCAATAAATATAATTACTAAAGTTTTTGCTTTCATTTTATATTGATTATCAATAATTTATAAAAT
>JAOZTW010000866.1 GCA_029938985.1 Bacteroidales bacterium
TGAGCATTTTAATATTTCAAAAGTAACGAAGAAATTGATACTCGTGAAAAACGCAAAAATATATAAGGAATGATACAACTATACGATTACAAACCAATAGATTAAAGAAATACAAATGTGTAAAAACTTTTTAATGGGTACACAATTGAGTTTTTAGGTGTAAACTAATTCCTAATTCCTAATTCTTAATTCAAAATTGCAGTCAGTTAATGGCATTGTTTTTTGAAACTATAAAACCAGAGTTTAATTTACGACTGACAAGAAATTGGTAAGTTTTTAATTCTATCAATTTCATTAATGCAATTCTTTTTTAATTTTATCATTTTTGTTATTACATAACCCTCTGTTCTACAGTCTAATCCTTGATTTAATCTATTTATTTCTTTTTCGTTTACCTGATTATATTTTTTCAATATTTCTACAGCTTTCCAATATTCCTCATCAACTCCTTTCCATTTTTTTATTTTTTTTAATATTTTTTTATAATCCATTTGTTCAGAAATTTTTAAATGTTACAACAATAATCAGATAATTTTTCAAAGCTAATAAAAAAAAGCAAATAAAAAAAAATCCATGATTAAAATTAACAAAAAATTTCAATTTTATAATGTTTAAATAAATTTGTGCTATTTATAAATAATATTTCAAAACATTACCAAAACTTATTTATTAAGTTCTTTGTCAAAAATAGTAACGATTTCATTTCGTGTTACCTTGCCAGCTTTTTGGAAAACAATTTTTTCATTATTATAAAAAATAAGATAAGGAATGCTACTAATATTTAATTTTTTCAACAAATCTTTACTTGTTTCTGTGTTAATTTTTACTATTTTTATTTTACCTTTGTATTCTTTCTCCAACTCTTCAATCAATGGCATCATTTCAATGCAAGGTTTACACCAAGGTGCATAAAAATCTATAAACACTAAATCATTTGATTTCAACAAATTATTATATTGTTCAACTGTCATTTTATTTTTTTCTTCCGTTTTGGTTTCATGCTTTGATTTTGTTCCTTTCTCAATTGGTAATTCTTGTAAATCCCATTTCAATAAACCATAAGTTAAATTATAAATATTTTGGTAACCATTGTTATTCAATATTTCACAAGTTCTTTTACTTCTGGCACCAGAATGACAATAAACATAAATAGGTTTGTCATTTGACAATAATAAAAGTTCTTTTTTAAAGTTTATTGCATAATAATTTAATTGTATCGCATTTTTTATGTGTCCCGACTTAAATTCATTTTCCGTTCTTACATCAAGCACAATACCTTCATTTGTTTCAATCTGTTTATTAAATTCTATAGGACTAACCTGATTAATACTACCTTTATTGTTACTATTAGTTGTTTGTGTACAGCCTAAAAAAGCTACAATAGAAAATACTACAACAAAAAATGATCTTTTTTTCATATTAATTTATTTTTTAATTTATTTAATTTTAAATAATTGAAGGGTTGTAAAAATATTATTAAGTAAAAAAAGCACGAATCTTTTAAATTAATACGATTTTAAAAATAGATTTTTGGGTACTCCTAAAAACTCAAAAATCAAGGCTTTCAAAATTCTTAAAGTTTGAATTTACTTCTGTAAATGAGCGTTTTAATAATTTTGTGTAACACAGAGTTTTGGGTTTTTAGGAGTGTAATTTATTATTAAAACACAAATATATGTATAAAAAATAATAAACATTTAATATATTTGAATTTTATTTTAAAATTCTTTTATTTATTATTTTATTTTCTTCTAAATATCTATTATAGTGTATTATATAAAGTCTTTTAACATGTCTTTAAAAATAATTGTTATAAAAACATTTTAAATTTATTTTTAAAATATTTTTTGATAACTTTATCAATTATTTTTTATTATACTTCTTATCTTGAATTGACTCTTATAAATAAGAATACTATTATAGTTTTAAAACTTTGCTTTTTCAACAAATATTTTTATAAATAATTGAATTTTAAGCTGTAAACCAATTTTTAATTCTTAATTACTAAAGTTTTTGCCTTCATAATTGTCAGATTATTAGATAGTTGTAGTTTTTA
>JAOZTW010000867.1 GCA_029938985.1 Bacteroidales bacterium
TAAATTCTTTGTTCCAATCAAAAGCTTTATCGCCAGCTACTTTTGGGTCGTCAATTAATGAGTTCCCACATTTTATATTTCCAGATAAATCAGATAGTTCCCTACCTTTTTGAGCAGTACGCAACCAAAGTGAGAGTTTTGCAATTTCAACACTTTCCTCGTTTATATCAACACCAAAAATATTGTTTTCAAGTATAGATTTATCGGTGTCAAACAACCTTAGATTATCGCCAGTTAGCTCCGAAATTATATTATCAATTTCGTTGTGTTCTGTTATTAAATAATCAAGAGTTTGATTTAAAAACGCTCCACTACCACAAGCAGGGTCAAGTATTTTTAAAGTAAGCAACCATTTTTTATAATTTTTTAAAATTTCAAATAATTGTTTTCCTTTTTTATTTAGCTTGCCATCTTTACGGCGTAATTTATCATCAATCAGCAAATTAGTTATTTGTAATTCTTCTTTTTTTTCGTTGCAAAGCGTACCAACAGTATTTTCTACAATATATTTAGTAATATATTTTGGAGTATAAAAAACACCATCTTTTTTTCGTTTACTTTTCTTTTTATCTATTTTTTCGCCCTGTAACTCAGCTGATATTTCTTCAATTTCGTTTAACGAATGTTCAAAAATATGTCCAAGTATATTAACGTCCACATCTGTATTAAAATCATAAGCAGATATTTTTAAGCTATCTTTTTCAAGAGCTTGGTCGTCAATTACTAATTCGGGGTTGTCAAGTATTTCATCTTTTCTAAAAAGCCCACCATTGTAAGCAGGTATTACTCCCCAGTCGTCTATTGTTTCACCTTTGTCAAGATATGAAAAATAATTTTTAAATAAATTATAAAGAGGTTGGTAATATTTTAATTTTTTAAGTTGTCTCCAATCTGTAACAACTTTTGTAATAGTGTTTGGAGGTATCAAACCACAGTCTTCAGCAAAAAACACAAACAAAAATCTATCTAATAATTTTTGTGATTTTTTAAAAAGTGTTAGTTTGTCGTATTGTTTATTATTTTTAACAAGGCTATTAAAAATTTCATCTTTAAATTGCTTATAATCTTTATACAATTTATCCGAAATGTCGTTTTCATGGAATTTTGTTTCTTTTTTTAGTTTCTCAGGCAAGTCATTAAAAATGCTATCTTGGCTCAAAAGCAGATACAATAATTTAAAACGCTGTTTGTCTAAGTGAAACAAATTAAACTCCTCAAAATCAGTAGCATTATCAACATAAAACCGCAATGTTTGAAAGTTTGAAGTAATTACATATTTACAATTAGGTTGGTTGTTTTTATATCCAAAAGCCTGTTCTTTTATACTTTCAAGGTTTTTGGTTTTAGTAGATTTTAATTCAATCACACCAATTGCAGTACCATTTCTAATAATAGCTCCATCAGCTTTTCGTGCGTCTTTTTGGTTTTTATATTCAGTAGTCAGGTTATAGTTCTGGTCTGGATTAATTTTATAGCCCAAAGTTTGTACAAAAATTTCACGTAAAAAACCCTCTTGATAATTCTCTTCTTTGAGTTGCATAATATTTACAAGTCTCAATTTGTTACCATAAAATTTCTGGAAATTTTCAAAAGCTTTATCAACCTTTTTATTATCAAGGTTTTTAATATATTTATTTGTTACTGATTTTTGAAATAATGCCATGTTTTAATTTGCTTTATTTAGTCTGTTGTTTGATATTGTTTCAACTACAACTATTCTATTAATATTAGAGTTACTTTAAGTATATATAAATCTACTTAAAAGTTCGGTTTCTCTATTTTTAGCTTGTTGTATTGACGTTTTAAAATGCAAATATAAAATAAATTATATAATAATTATTGTTCTTAGGGTTAAAAATTGTTTTTTTGTCAGTAGTTCTGTTTCTTTGTTTTTGGTTCATGAATATTTTTATGACAATAATTTATTAAGACTTCTTTAAAAGTGTTGTAAACTTCGTTTGTTTACTTTTTTATTTCATTCATTTTTTTATGCGTTCTTTATATTTGTTTGTTCTTGGTTGTTTTTGCTATCAAAACTTTTGTTCAACTA
>JAOZTW010000868.1 GCA_029938985.1 Bacteroidales bacterium
TCCTCTACCTCCCATTGACTTACATCGGGGTTAGTAAGTAAAGTAGTGCTTGCACCGTCAAAAACAGCGAGCTTTTGCCCAACTCCTTGTGTGCTTGTTCTAAATGGAAAATATAACTTACTATTAAATTCAACAGGAGTTTGTGTAGTACCTACATTGCCTGGTACTGGATTATCAATAACTTGAACAGATGCACCATTAAACTCCATAAGATGAGGATAACTATAAATATCCTCAGGTGTATTGTAGTATCCTACCCAATACAATTTGCTATTAAATACAAATCCATTCGTATTCACACCATTATCTGGTACTGTATATAAATTTATAGCATTTGTACCATCGTATTCTCCAAGTTGAACTACATTTGACTCATTTGAATAGCCAAAATACACTTTGTTATTAAAACTTACAGGTTGCATATCATATACTCCCGACCCTGCATCAAGATTACTGATTAAAGTAATGTTTGTACCATCAAACTCTGCAAGTTGGCTTTTCATGGAAGCATTTTTGTACGAAAAATACAGCTTGTTGTTTATTGTAACATAAGAGTTTTTAGCAGTTGTCGCCACTTTCATTCCGTTTCCTGTATCAGGGTTATCAAATAAATTTATTTGTGCCTTTGACAGAAAGCCAATACACAAAAAAAACAGTAAAAAAATCATAATTTTTCTCATAATAATTTAATTTTTAATTTTATTGCCTACTAATTGTTAGGAACATCGGCTTTTTCCTTTTATTATTTAATTATTTCATGTGTATTACAATTTATTTCCATTGTATTACTAATAAAAATATGCTTCTTTCATAATCATAATTTTAAAGTTATAAAGTTAAGAATAAATAATTAGTTGCCTTTTTGTAAATAAAGGTAAAATTTAAAAAACAAAAATACATAAATATTAACTACGAAATTAAAAATTGGGGTGTACCAAAAGTGGACAAAGGAGTAAAAACAGGTGTACCAAAAGTGGACTGGATTTGTTGTATGTTTAAAGTCAAGATGTTATCAAATGGACTGATTTAATTAAAGCTTCGCTTAAAGTAGCACCTTTGATGTTAATTTTAGTATGATAACAGGTATGAATTTAAGTTATCTCCTGTTGCAAGTTTAAGTTTTTTTCGAAGTCTGTATCTCGCAGTTTTAACTGAGTTTACTTGAAGGAAGGCTATTTCTGCTATTTCTTTGGACGAGAGATTTAATCTAAGAAAAATTGCAAGTTTTACATCGCTTGGCTTTAAATCTGAATGATTTTCGATTAAGCTTTTCTCAAAATTTGGGTGAATTTGTTGGAAGTAATAAAGAAATCGTTTCCATGAATTATCATTGGTTTGACTTTCAATATTTATTTCAATTTGATTTATCTTATTTTTTAATAATTTATTTTTAGAAGGCGTAGTAGCTTGTAGTTCATTTATTTGAGACAATAGATTTATCAAAAAACTATTGTTCTTTGAAATATAAACAGCATGAGTTGCAAGCTCTTGATTTTTAAATATTATTTCACATTTTTGATATTCAAATATTTTAATTACTGATTTAATCCTTGAAACTAATTCAATTTTTTCTGCTGGTTTTAAATCGGGGAATATATTAACTAATTTGTTTTCAAAATCAGGGTGCAATTGTTGAAAATAGACAATAAATTTATTCCAACTATCATTTCCTGTTTGATTTTCAATTCTTTTTTCAATTTTAGTTATTTTGGTGTTAATTAATTGTTTTTGAGTAAATTTTATTAATTTTAATTGTTTTATTTCATTAAGTAAATTAAGTAGAAATTGGTTATTCTGTGCAAAAAAAGTAGCATAAATTGCTAATTCTTGGTTTTTTATTCTAACTTCCAATTTTTGATATTCTGTTATTTAAATTAGAGCATTTTTCAGGCAAATATGCTTATTTACAAATAGTTAAAAAGCGTTACAAAAAAATACTTATAACTGTTAAAAAAGCGTTTGTAAAAGGGAGTGAGATTGATCTTCCTGGTAAAACACAAAATACTTCTTATGTAGAACGGCATAACTTAACATTAAGAGACCGAATAA
>JAOZTW010000252.1 GCA_029938985.1 Bacteroidales bacterium
ATATAAGGCGGATTACCCACAATTGCATCAAAACCAGTGAAATTACCTTTGTCGTCTAAAACTTCTGGAAATTCAAAACGCCATTCTAATGCTTTGGCAAAAACACTACGTTTTTTTTTTTCGTAACGTTCCTGTGCGGCAGCGAGTTCTTTACTTAATCGTTTTACTTTCATTTTCCATTGAGTATGCTCTTCTTTGGAGAAAAATATTTTTTGGCTATCAATCTCTGCCACTATTTTACCTATTGCAATATAATCTTTATCTATTGGATTTGAGTATCTTGAAATTTCTTCTTTCAGTTCTTTTATCGCTTTTTCGGCTTGTCGTTTTTGATATTTTATATCTGCATTTTTATAATCACTTACGGCTTTTTTGTATTTTTTGGTAGCAAGTTGCATTTTTTTCGGTGGCATTTTTTTGTTTCCTTTACCGTTCAACAAAAAATGACTCACAAGCGAATTGCCACACTTTATATTTATATCAATATTTGGCAAAGTTTCCAGTTCTTTAAAATTACTATTTGAGGTATAAAAAGAATTTTTCA
This sequence comes from Bacteroidales bacterium, assembly GCA_029938985.1. Lineage (GTDB taxonomy): Bacteria > Bacteroidota > Bacteroidia > Bacteroidales > JAOZQN01 > JAOZQN01. The sequence continues at coordinate 545 of JAOZTW010000252.1, forward strand.
GAAGCTCAATCCACAAACGTAGCCTACAAATTTGAACCGATTTTGGATTTATATCCACACCAAACAAGCAGTTTTCTATCAATGTTCGTTTTTCATAAAATATTGTTTCTTGTATTCTTTGATTTTCTTGGTCACGAAAATTGTACTCAAACATGTTATCAAAATGTGTGATATATATTTCATCGTTTTGAACCTCACAATATACATTACGCAACAGTTTTCCTGTTTTATCAACTATAATTCCAAGTTCCGATTTTATAGCAATCAACTCATTTAGAACAGATACTAAAAAGTGTCCACTACCCACAGCAGGGTCTCCCACCCTTACTGTATTAAAAGTTTTGTTTGCAACATCAAGCTCAAGTTTTGATATTTTATTATAAAGTTCGTTAATAGATTTGCACTGCCAATTATGGTCGGTATTAAATTTTTGAATTACTGCATTTCTTATTGTTTCTCGGCAAATATACATTGTTACGTATCCGGGAGTAAAAAAACTACCCTCTTTGTAACCATTAAGTTTTTCAAAAATTAGACCGAGAACAGAAGAATTAATTAAGGTTTTTGGAGTTTCCTGAATTTGAGTTTTATTATTGCTCGCAAAATTATAGCTATCCAAAAATCTGAAAATATATTCTAACAAAGGAAGATTGTCTTTCAATTTTTTTCCATTTTTATCTTTCAAAACAGTATTTCCATAAACTGGAATTTCTGCCGAATATTTCAAATGATTTACTCTTACTGCTTCACGTTCCAGAACAGTTTGTTCAAATAATGAACTATTTAGATATGGAATATGTTTATATTTTTCTTTTAAATTTTCTTTTCGTTCTTTAATTTTTATTGCCAAAATATCAAAAAATAATTCTCTTAGCTCATCAAAATCTTTTATTTTATTAGTATTTAAAAATAAATATTCCGAGTTATTATTATTATATTTTACGAGCTGACTTTCAAGTAGTTTCAAAAATATTATTCTATTTACCCATGTTAAACAAAGTTCTAATGCTATGCTAAAAATTTGCTCTTCTTTTGTTTCGCCATGCTGGTCTAAATCTTTTATATTTAGTAATATATCATCGTTTTCAATAACTGAAATTACACTTTCCAAAAAACTATTTTCGTTACGTTCTTTTGGCTTTTTTCGTTCTATTGTTCTTGCCTTGTTGTTGGTTTCGTACAAGCCTATGATGTGTAAAATTTCGTCATAAAATTCAATATTTAAAGAATTACTATCATTTATTAAAGACAGTTTTAAGAGATGTTCTGGTGAAAAAACTTTGTAAAATTCTATTAACAAACTTTCTGATAATTGATTGGTTGGTACAAGTTTAAAATAATTGCAAGTTATTTCTACTTCCGATTTTTCAACAAACGGTTTTGCTATTTGTTTATAAAACCATTCTTTGGTTTTGCCCACCAATTTTCCTGTTTTCCATTTATTAAAATTATTAAAAAGTTCTTTATTCTTATAAAAAATATTTTCAAATTCTGAGGCATTAAAAATATACCAATCAATTGTATTAGTTATAATTATATGTTTTATTTCTAAATTATTGTTAGTAATTCGCTCTTCCAAATAATACAACATAAGTTCCCAAAGAGCTTTTTTGTTTATCTCGTTTTGAGTTATCATTTCTGCAGTATTTCTAAGCGATTTAGTTTCAATAATTAATGCGATATTATTATTTTCAATACTATCATTATAAACCACAAGGTCTATGTTATTGATGTTTTCTTTTACAGTAAACCGTTCTTTATAAAACGAATTTTTAAGAAAATCATTAACATAATCTTTTAATGTTTCTTCTGATTCGTTTTGTTGAATAGAGTTTAACAAATTGGAATAAGCATTTTTAAATCTGTTAAAATCTTTTAAAACAATATCTTGAATAAAATATGCTTTGTTTACCGACGAAAGTATGTTTTTTATATCTAATTTCATTTTGCAAATTTATTTAAAAAAAGCTAAAAAATAAACAATTTTATTTATTTTTGTAAAAAAAATATTATTGAATTAGGAATTAAGAATTAGGAATTAAGAATTGGTTTACACTATAAAATTTATTTGGCATTTTTCATAAATGTAAATTACTGCGTTATTTTGATTATTTTAAAATCCACATTTACAATAAGTAAACTGCGGTATTTAAAAAATAAAAATGCCTTGTGTTTTACACTTATGAAAAACGTCAATAATTTCCTTTAAATTTGTCAATAATTAATTTTAATATGCCTAAAATCGCTCAATAAGTTTTTCATTTTTACTAACTAATTAAAAAACCATATATGAATTTTGTTGCAATAGATTTTGAAACCGCCAATAACGACCCTGCAAGTGTGTGTGCCTTAGGAATAGTTGTTGTAGAAAATGGAAAAATCACGGAAAAAAGATACAAACTTATTAGACCAAATAATATGAAATTTAATTGGCATAATATAAGGGTGCATGGTATAAAACCAAAAGATGTTGAAAACGAACCCGAGTTTTATCGCTATTGGAAATCTATTAAAAGTTATCTAAAAAAAGGACAAATTATTGCACATAATGCAGCTTTTGACACAGCAGTTTTGCGAGCTGTTTTATCAAAATACAATATTGAAATTCCAGATTTCAAATATACTTGTTCTGTTCAAATAGCAAGGAGAACATGGAAGGGGTGGAAAAGTTATTCGTTGAACTCTGTTGCCGACCAACTTGGATTTACGTTCAAACATCATCACGCCTTGGAAGATTCCGAAATGTGTGCAAATGTAGTGCTTGAGGCATCTAAAGAACTAAATGTCAAATCTATTGAAGAGCTTAATACATGTTTAGAAATATTTCCTAAACATTTAATTAAATAGTATTTGCAACTATTTAATTAAAATTTATACTTAAAGATAATTAGTATTATAATAAATCTTGGCGTTTTCATGAGTGTCAAGTTCAAGGCTTTTTTTTAATATTAGAATTAAAGTTTACCTTTGTAAATGAGCATTTTAATATTTCAAAAGTAACGAAGAAATTGATACACGTGAAAAATGCCAAAAATTTTCCCGACTTTTCAGCTAAACATTAAATTTTAAAAACTTTATAAAATGAAAAAAAACATTATTATTCTATTAGTAGTTTTATTTTTTGCAAATCTTGGATTCTCTCAGGAATATATTTTTAAATTCAAAATTAATAATAGAAGCGAATTAAACTACTTAACAAAAGTAGTATCAATAGACAATGTAAAAGACAATGAAATAGTAGCTTATGCTAATAAAGATGAGTTTGCAAAATTCAAAACACTTGGTTATGAATTTGAACTTTTACCACACCCTTCTCTTGGTAAGTCGCTAACAATGGCAACCACTGTTGCTCAAATGGCTGACTGGGATAGATATCCAACTCACGACGTGTATGTGGAAATGATGAATCAATTTGCAACTGATTATCCAGATATTTGTCGTATAGAAACAATTGGAGTTTCGGAAGCTGGACGAGATGTTTTGGTTCTTAAAATAACCGACAACCCAGATGTTGACGAACCAGAGCCAGAGTTTTTTTATACAGGACAAATGCACGGTGACGAAATTGTAACATACATAATGTTCTTAAAACTTGCAGATTACCTGCTTTCAAACTATGGTAGCGATGATAGAATAGACAATATTATAAATAATGTTGAAATTTGGATAAATCCACTTTCTAACCCCGATGGCACTTATGCAGGTGGGAACAACACTGTTAGTGGGGCATCACGTAGCAATGCAAATGGAGTTGATTTGAACAGAAATTTTCCTACACCAAACCTTCCAAATCCTTCGGGAGTAAACGAAGCAGAAATTCAAATGATGATGGATTTTGCCGATGAACGTAATTTTGTGCTTTCTGCAAATTCGCATAGTGGTATTGAATTATTTAACTATCCTTGGGATACTTGGTTGTCAACAGAAAATATACATGTAGACAATGATTGGTTTTATGAAATAGCTTGGCATTATGCTGATGCTGTGCATGCTAATGCTCCTGCCAACTATTTTGAAAGTTATGGCGGAGTAACTCATGGTGCAGATTGGTATATTGTAGATGGTAGTCGTCAGGATTACATGGTTTACTATCAAAACTGCAGAGAAAACACTCTTGAACTATCTGATAATAAATTCCTTGATTGTGAAGACTTACCTACATATTGGTCATATAATCAAGAAGCCATGATAGGCTACATAGAAGAATGCCTTTATGGTATTTATGGAACTGTAACCAGTTTGGAGGGAGAACAAATTGAAGCAACAATAGAAATTGAAGGACATGATGAAGATAATTCGCAGGTTGTTTCCGAATTAGAAACTGGAAGCTATATAAGAATGATTGCTCCTGGTACTTACGATATTACATACTCTGCTTATGGACATGAATCTCAAACACATTCTGTTAATCTGGTAGACTACTTTCAATCAACAGAACAAAATGTTGTTTTACAAAAGCTTCAAAGTTATTCACTTATTGGTACTGTTATTGAAGCAAATACAGGAAATATTATTGAAAACGCAACAATTGAAATATTAAACACTCCTCTGGAGGTTCAAAATTCTAATGCAGATGGAATATACAGTTTTAATGATGTAATAGAAGGAACTTATGATTTTAAAGCCTCTTTTGATGGATATGCTTCTGCCGTTAAAGAGTTTACAATAGCTTCGGGAGAAAACATATTAAATTTTCAACTACACCTGAGTACTTCGCTAAATTTTGAAGATGGAATACCTTCTGGATTTACTTATGGAGGAAATCAAGATTGGACAATTAATACTGATAATTCATATCAAGGTGATTATAGTATGAAATCTGGAAATATTACAGATGCACAAAATACAGTTATGGAATATACAACAACCACAGAAGCAGGAGAATTTAGTTGCTTTATGAAAGTGTCTTCTGAATCAGGTTGGGATTTTCTTAAATTTTATATTGATGGAGACGAAAAAGAATCTCTTAGTGGTCAAATTGATTGGACAGAGTATAGTTATAATATCTCTGCTGGCTCTCATACTTTTAAATGGGACTACATAAAAGACGAAAGTAAACTTGGTGGTAATGACTGTGTTTGGGTTGATTATATAACTTTGCCAGCAGAAACTCCAGCTTCGCATCAACTAACTTTTCAGGTAAAGAATGGTGAAGATTTGGTAGAAAATACTAATGTTATATTAACGGGATATGGTTCACAATTAACAAATATTGATGGAGAAACAATATTTACAAATGTTTTTGGTACATCAAACCCTGGGCTTGCTTACGAAGTATCGTTTGAAGAAAAAACTGTGAATGGAAATATAGAAGTAACAGCTGATTTAATTATCCCAATTAATTTACAACTCACAGACACTCACGACATTAAATTAAGTTTAGTGAAAATTTATCCAAATCCCTCTGACGGTTTGTTTTTAGTAGATTTTTCGCATACAAAAAAAGTTGGAATTTTAACGGTTTATGATATGACAGGCAAACAGATAAGTCAACAAACAACCAATCAAGGTTTTGTAAATATTAATCTTATTAATCAAAAATCTGGAGTGTATTTTATAAAAATTGAATTTGAAAATGAAATAATAAATTCAAAAATAATTTTACAAAAAAATTAGGCTCTCCAATCAAGATCTTATTCTATGTTTAGGTAGTTGCAACTCTCGTTGCAGTTATGAGGCTTTGCTTTAATATGTTTTTATCAGAGCAAAGTCTAAAGTTGCCGTTATATGGCTTTGCTTTAATATGATTTTATCAGAGCAAAGCCCAAAACTGCAACTTAAGTTGCAGTAACAGAGCAGATAAATTTGCAACTACAGTAAACCCTGAACAATCCTATATTTTAAGTAAGTATTTATACAAAAGTTTTTACACATTTGTATTTCTTTATTCTATTGGTTTATAATCACATAATTGTATCATTGAAACATTGAATAATTGTATCATTCCTTAGTTTCCATACATTGTTTTTTACATACAGTTGCTCTGCGTCAAAATCATGATGTTTTCCATCAGATAATATTATTTTATCTGCAAGATGCTTTAATTTTTTAGCACTTATTTTCATCTCGTTAGAATCTTTTTTTAGTATAAGTAAAAAAATTGCGGGTTCAATATATTCCCTCAAACTATTAGATTCACAAACTATTAAATTGTTTTTATTAGAGACTGATTTCATCATTTCAGCAAAAGCCAAATCTATAAACTCAGATTTTGTTTTTATCTTAAAAGCATATTTTGCTCCTGCATTCAACATTTTTCCTGAATCCGAATTATTGTCAGCCGTAGTAATCTGTGTTATTCTATATTTTTCGTTTTCTATTAATGGATTACGATTCTTTCCATGATATTTAGTTTCTGCCTCTCTAATAGTTTTTATTTTTACAGCAATAATATTATTATTTTGGGAAAACTTTTTTATTATTTTTGCAGTTAAGGTAGTCTTCCCTACATTTCTAACTGCTCCTCCAATTAATAGTAATCTTGTATTTCTATTCATTTTTTTGTTTTTATAATAAAAAAAATAGGCGTTTTTCATAAGTGTAAAGTAAGTACCTATACAAAAGTTTTTACACATTTGTATTTCTTTAATTGGAATATAATTCTTTTTTTATTAAATTCTTCAAAATTTACAGATTGATATTTTTCGGAGTTTATACTTGGTATTTTCATTGTATTTTTTTTGAATAAAATTGAATTTACATTAGTTTAGTTTTTGGTATTTTTGGGCGTTTTTCACGAGTATCAATTTCTTCGTTACTTTTGAAATATTAAAATACTCA
>JAOZTW010000869.1 GCA_029938985.1 Bacteroidales bacterium
ATTAGAATTAAAGTTTACCTTTGTAAATGAGCATTTTAATATTTCAAAAGTAACTAAGTGAAAAAAAAAAACTAACGCCAAACTTTTGTATGGGTACTTAAGTACTCATACAAAAGTTTTTACATATTTGTATTTTTTAAATTTATTGGTTCGCAGTCAGATAATTGTATCATTGAACTATTGAATAATTGTATCATTCCTTACTTAAACTTTACAATTTAAAACACCAATTATTTCTTCATTTTTTTAATTACCTTAGCTGGGTTTCCAGCTACAATTTCGTATTCATTTACACTACGAACCACATTTGCAGCCATTCCTACAAGAGAATTATCTTCAATTATTATTTTATTAAGCAAGGAAGCCGAAGGAGCAACCCACACATTATCACCAATTATAGTACTTCCACCAACCATAGCATTGGCAATAACTACAGAGTTTTTTCCAACCACTACACCATGTGCAATATGAACTAAATTATCTATCTTACTGTTTTCTTTCAAAATAGTGCTACCAAGTACAGCCCGGTCTATACAATTATTGTTTCCAATTTCTACATTGTTTTCAATTACAACGTTTCCAATGTGCGGAATAAGAACAAATTTGCCTGCTTTGTTTTTTTCGTAACCAAAACCAACTCCACCAATAGTATTGTTAGCTCCAATTACTACATTGTCTCCTATTTTTGTGTCTTTCAGCACAATAGTATTGTGATTAATAATTGTATTATTTCCAATTTTGCAATTTTTTTCTATAACAACATTTTCGCCAATAAATAGATTGTCGCCCAAATCTACACTTTTATCAATCTTTGCAGATGCTTTGATTTCAAAAGTTTGCTTTTCTACAAAAAAAGTTGTTAATATTTCCTGAAAAGCTCTTCTTGGATTTTCTACAATTATATAATTACAATTATTTTTCAAATTATTTTTATCAATATTTCCACTTGTAATTACTGTTCCACAAGAAATGTTGTCTAATTTTGATATATTTTTATCATTACACCAAAAAATTGCTTTCTGGTTTTTATTATTTACATTAAGTTGTATAACTTCGTTTATTTCTTGCGAGCTGTCTCCAATAAATTCAATGTATTGAATTTCGTTTATTATGTTTTTAATATTCATTTTTTGAATTGTTTGTGTGAAATTTATTGTAATAAAATGAGTAATTAGAAGGCATTACGAAATTAATAAATTAGATTCAATTTTCTTGAAGTTTAAAATTAAGAAGCGATGCCATGCAGTAAATTCTCTGTTTTCTTTTATTTTTAATAAAATTTTGTTTGCAATATCTATAATGTCTTGTTTGTATCTATAGTTATTTTTATGTTTATCACAACGAACTTTTTTTGTAATATTTCATTTCTTATATCATTCAAAATCAACATTCTTTTTTCAATAAGTTCTTTTCTATTCAAATTACAGATTCTAATTGTATATCTTAAATATTCGTTTTTAGATAATATTTTACCTTCAAAATTAAACCATAAATTTTTAATTAAAAAAGTTTTTGATACCTGTTCGGGATTTACAAGTAATGGTTTTTCAATTTTATTAAGTTCAGTTATTGTTGTTTGCAAATTATGCAAAGGAATATTTTTATAATCCGAATATTTGATTCGTGTACCTTTTATGTCAAAACAACTACCTTTTGAACTATTACAAGATGTACAGGCAAGTAATAAATTGTCCCAACTAAATGATAACCAAAAATATGAATTTTCTGAATTACATTTTTTTCTTTTTGCAAAATCTTTGGGTCTGTAATGTTCAATGTGTTTGGGAGAGTTTAATAATTTATCTTCACAAAAAGCACATTTTTTGTTATATAAATTGTTTAAAATTGTTTGAACCTCTTTTGTTTTATATTTGTTTCCTGAAGTATATTTCTTTTCAATAGCATTTTTTTCAAATGCTTTTTTTCTGTTTTTATCTGTTAACGAACTTGGGGGTTTAAACTTTGTTTTATCTATTGCAATCATGTTATAGCTGAAAAGTCGGGAAAACTTTTTACCAGAACATTAAAGCATTGATTATTTGC
>JAOZTW010000870.1 GCA_029938985.1 Bacteroidales bacterium
ACGTCAGAACAAATCATGTTTACGGCTTACTTCAGACTTGTCCTCACGGACAACGTCCTTGCCTTCAACTTTTACAACCCCCTGTCTAATTGTATCAAGACTAAAATATTTAAAAAATAAAAATAAAGCTAAATATTTTGCACTTTATGGAAATTTAATTCTACCTTTGCAGGCGTGAGTCTGGAATTACATTTCGGGCACACACATGGGCTTGGTGGTGGTTATATTGATGCTCTTGAATGGTTTTTAAATGGAAAAATCAGCACAAAATTCATATAGTGAAGCACAAGATAAAGCAAGGAATACTCAACGATACAAGGCTAACGCCGAAGCATGGTTATGAGATTGATACAAATAAGTATCATATCTTAATCAAAGATTAATAATTCTATTTATTGTAATCTACTTCATTTGCAGTGAAGTAGATTACTTCAATTTTAATTATACATAATCAATACAATGGATAAACTTCAACAAATATTAAAAAATTCAAAACTCACATCTAAAAAAATAGAAGCAAATTTATTGCACCCTGTTTTGGATACAATTGATTACAAACCGAGAGATTTTTTTGATGAAATAACTGATATTTCCGATAATTTTTTCAACAAAAAAAGTGCAATAAGAATGATTGGTCTTGCTGGTTTGCGTGGTGTTGGAAAAACAACTTTACTTTGGCAAGCGGCTGACTATATTTATAAAAACTACACTCAAAACATTTACTTTTTTCATCTCGGACGATTAAAAAAATTCGACATAGGTATAAGTGAACTACATGAAGCAATAGAAAATTATCTTTCAGACGGCAAACTTTGGTCGTATAAAGAAAGAATTGTTTTGTTATTAGATGAAATTCATGAAGACCCAAACTGGGCAAGTGATTTAAAAAATTTATACGATTTATTTCGTCCTGTATTTGTAATTGCAACTGGAAGTTCGGCTCTTTTGTTGCAATCAACAGCTGATTTAGTTACTCGTATGCTCATACAACATGTTTATCCACTCAATTTTAGAGAATACATTGGTTTTACGCATCCTGATACAGAAAAAATAAATAAAATTGCACGAAATTTACAAAATATTCTATTACAATCAAAAAATGCTGATAATTTGTTTTATAAATTGCAAAATATTCAATCAAATTTAGACAATTATCTTTTAAAAATCGATGATATTGAAAAACGTATTTCGGACTATATTACTTATCATAATATTACGAGATTTAGTTTGGAACAAAACAAAGAACGTATTGATACATTAATTGCCGATTTAATACGTAGGGTAATTTATGAAGATATACCAAAATTAATAAAAACAAAGTCAAATTTTCAATATTCAGAAAAAATTTTGCATCGTCTTGCTGCGTCTGATGAGATAAACATTCAAACACTCAGTCAAAGTATTGGTATTTCGCAAGATGAAATCAACGAAAATTTAGATATTCTTGCAAAAGCTGAATTGTTAAACGTTTTATATCCTTATGGTGGGATTGACACTAAAATAAATAAAATGAAAAAGTATTTTTTCATGTCGCCATCCATCAGAAAAGCAATTTTAATACCTTTATCAAATGAAGATACAGATAAGAGTATTTATGCAAAAATGTTAGAAGATACGGTTGTTCTTTATTTAAAACGGATTTTCAGAGATAGGCATATTATTTCATTTTCATCGGCAAAGAAACAAAAAAATCTGGATTTAATTATTGAAACACTTGACAAACCAATTCTTTTAGAAATAGGACTAAACAAAAAAACAACAAAGCAAATTTCAGAAAGTAGAATAAAATATAAATATGGAATTGTTATAAATTCAAAAATTGATAAAATTGAACTTTATAATGACATCGTAATTATTCCTCTAAAATACTTTTTATTACTTTAATGACAGAAAATAAAGCACATATCATTTGCTTGGTTATCAGTGGTTTTGTGGTGTTTTTTGTGGTGCTTTGTTGTCATAAATTTAATTCAGAAACTCCAGGCACTGGTTCAGTTAAATTCTTATTGTATAATTTTGATATTTAATTAATTACAC
>JAOZTW010000253.1:0-6976 GCA_029938985.1 Bacteroidales bacterium
TTTTTTTTTCACTTTTCCTAGGATAGTCGAATAAATTCATCAATAAGTATTATTTATTTTGATATGCCTAACAAAAAGACATAAAAAAAGTCTCCCAATTATGGTAGAGAGACCAGTTACCAAATGTATTTCACAACGGAATAAAAATCCTTATTGTGAATAGCATCAAATTTTGTATGCTACAAAGTTATAAATCTTTTTTGGTATAACAAATTTTTTTTATTAATTTTGAAAAAAATTATTAAAACACTATTTATGAAAAAAATATTAGGCATAGATTTAGGCACAACTTCAATAGGTTGGGCAATGGTGTGGGAAGCAGAAAACAAGAACGAAAATTCGTCTATAATAAGGCTTGGCACAAGAGTAATACCTATTTCAACTGACGAAGATAATGATTTTAAGAAAGGTAAGTCGATTTCTATTAACGAAAACAGAACGCTTAAAAGAGGGGCAAGACGAAATTTAGACCGCTCAAAACAAAGAAGAAATAGTTTAATTGATATTTTTAAACAAAAGAAAATTATTTCCGAAAATTTTGTTTACAGCGAACAAAAGAAAAAAAGTACTTTTGAAACGTATAAAATTAGAGCAAAAGCAACGAAAGAAAAAATTTCGTTACACAATGTTGCCAAAGTGTTGCTCATGATTAGCAAAAAAAGAGGTTATAAAAGTAGTAGAAAACTTAATACCAACGAAAAAGGTACGCTAATAGACGGTATGGAAGTGGCTAAATATATGTATAACAATAATTTAACACCTGGTCAATATGTATATAAAAAAACTATTGATAACAAAGAGAAACGTATAAGTTTTGTGCCTACGTTTTATAGTTCGGACTTGAAAAACGAATTGAATAAAGTGTGGAGTTTGCAAAAACAGTTTTATCCAGATATTTTGACCGATGATTTTAAAAAACAAATTGAGGGTAAAAATAAAAAAGAAACTACAAAAAATTTTCTTGGAAAATATAAAATTTATACCGCAGAAAATAAAGGTAAAAGAGACCAAATAAAATTACAGGCTTACAAATGGAGAAGCCAAGCGGTGGAAAAACAATTGGATATAAAAGAAGTGGCTTTTGTGATTGCCGAAATTAATAATAATTTGAGTGCATCAAGCGAATATTTGGGAGCTATTAGCGACAGAAGTAAAGAGCTGTATTTTAATAATCAAACGGTGGGAGAATATTTATATCTACAAATAAAAAATAACCCACACGCAAGACTGAAAGACCAAGTGTTTTATAGACAAGATTATGAAGACGAATTTGAAAAAATATGGGAAACTCAAAAAAAGTTTCACAACGAATTGACCGAAGAACTTAAAATTATTATTAAACAAAAACTTATTTTTTATCAACGACCGCTTAAATCGCAAAAAGGATTGTTGAGCTTTTGTGAATTTGAAAATTTTGATAAAGATTTTGTTGATAAACAAACGGGAGAAATAACTGTTAAAAGAGTTGGTAGCAGAGTTATTCCTAAATCATCGCCACTTTTTCAGGAATTTAAAATATGGCAAATATTAAACAACTTGGTAATTAAAGTTATTGATAAGGACAAAACAAAACGACAGACTGTTTTAACTTTGTTGCCTGAGGAAAAAAATATATTGTTTAAAGAACTGAATATTTGTGAAAAACTAACAAATAAGCAGGTTTTGGAAATAATTGGTAAAAACAATAAGCAATATGAACTTAATTATGAGGAAATTGCGGGCAACACTACTTATAGTGAACTATTTAATGTGTTCGAAAAAATTTTGGAAATAGAAGGTAAAGATTTTAAAATAAGTAAAAAGAAAAGTAGAAAAGCCGAAGATAAAATTGAGTTTTTGAAACAACTATTTGCTGAAAAACAAATTGATACAACTATTTTTGATTTTGATGCAGATATGGATAAAAAAAATTATCATAAACAATCAATTCTGCATTTGTGGCATTTACTTTATTCGTTTGAAGGTGATGGCTCAAAAACAGGAAATCAAAAATTGATTGAAAAATTGATGTTGAAATTTAATTTCCCCGAAGATTATGCTAAACTTATTGCAAATATTAGTTTTAAAAACGAATATGGTAGCCTGTCGGCTAAGGCAATACGTAAAATTTTACATTATATAAAAGCGGGTAATAAATACGATGTGGCTTGTATGTATGCTGGTTATAATCATTCGCACTCAAAAACAAAAGAAGAACTAAAAACGGTAGTATTAGACAGTGAAGTAGAACCTATTAAAAAAAATAGTTTGAGAAACCCAGTGGTGGAAAAAATTCTTAACCAAATGGTTAATGTGATTAATGCTATTATTAACGACAAAGAACTTGGAAAACCCGACGAAATTAGAATAGAGCTGGCAAGAGAGTTAAAATACTCGGCTAAAGAACGTGCCAAAATGACTAAAGGTATTAGCGAGGCTACCAAAAACCACGAAAAAATTGCAAAAATACTTGCTAAAGCACCTTTTAATATTTCTAAGGTTACAAGAAACGATATTATTAGATATAAATTGTATCAAGAACTGGAAACAAACGGACATAAAACGCTTTATACCAACAGTCCTATAGCATTGGAAAGTTTGTTTTCCAAAGAAATTGATATAGAACATATTATACCAAAGGCGAGGGTTTTTGATGATTCGTTTTCTAATAAAACGCTGGCAATAAGAAGCGTTAATTTGAAAAAAGCTGATGATACAGCTTTTGATTTTTTGAAAAACTATTTGAACCAAAAAGATTTTGAACAGTACTTGGCAAGAGTAGAATTGATGTACAAAAATAAAAACATTTCTAAAGCAAAATATCAAAAACTGCTGTTGAAAAACAACGAAATTAACGACGGTTTTATTGACCGTGATTTGAGAAACAGCCAGTATATTGTCAAAAAAGCTAAACAAATGCTCGAAAAAGTGGTTAGAAATGTAAACACAACTACTGGTAAAATAACCGATAGATTAAGAAGGGATTGGCAAATTGTTAATGTGATGAAAGACCTTAATTTTGATAAATACAAAAAAGCAGAACTTATAGAAACTATAACTGGTAAAGACGGGAAATTAGAACAAAGAATTAAAGATTGGACTAAAAGAAACGACCACAGGCACCACGCAATGGACGCACTTGCGGTGGCGTTTACAACTTATAGTCATGTACAGTATTTGAATAATTTGAACGCAAGAAAAGATGAAAAACACGAAAAATACCACTCTGTGTATGATATAGAAAAAAAATATTTGCACCGTAACAAAAGAAACAAATTGGTGTTTATACCGCCTATGCCATTAAACGAATTTAGACAGCAAGCAAAAAATATGCTCGAAAACATATTGGTATCTTTTAAAGCTAAAAACAAAGTTACAACTACAAACAGGAATAAAGTAAAAGGTACAAACAAAATACAAAAAACTAAAACGCCAAGAGGACAGCTGCACGAAGAAACCGTTTATGGTAAAATAGACTGGAGTAGAATAGAATTAAATCATAAAATAACTAAAAATGAAATTGAAAATATTAGAGATAAAAATCTAAAAATATTTATTAAAAAACAAATATATAAATATGGTAGCGTTAGTAAGGCGTTTGCGAAAAATAATTTGAAAAATATAATTTATAATAATAAACAGGTTGAAGAAATAACAGTAAACATACCTATTTATACTAAAAGAATTGAAATTGATAAGTTTTTTACCGATGGTCTAAAAACAAAATCTGCAAAAGAAAAGGCTATAAAAAAAATTATTGACCCAAAAATAAGGGAAATAATGCAGAATAGACTTGAAAAATACGATGGAGATTTTAAAAAAGCTTTTGCAAACATAGAACAAAACCCTGTTTGGCTAACAAAACCAAAAGAGGAAAATGATATAGAAAAAATAAAATTATTGAAACCGCATGAAAAAGGTATTAGAATTAAAAGGCTTACAATGAAAGCAGTTAGCAACGCAATACCTTTGCATTATAAAAAAGACCATAACGGGAAATTTATTTTGGATAGCAATAATAAAAAAATACCTGTAGATTTTGTTAGCACAGGAAACAATCATCTTGTGGCAATATATAGAGACAAAAAAGGTAAAATGCAAGAAAATTTAGTTAATTTTATAAAAGCAGTGAACAGAAAAAATTTGAACCTACCAGTGGTGGACAAAGAACTTAATAAAAAAGATAAATGGAAATTTCTTTTTACGATGAAAAAAAATGAATATTTTGTGTTTCCAAACATAAAAACTGGTTTTGACCCTAATAAAACAGATTTGCTTAATCCAGATAATATAAAATTAATTAGCCCTAATTTGTTTAGAGTACAAAGTATAGCAAAAAGAAATTATATATTTAATCATCATTATGAAACAAAAAGTGCTGACGGTACTTTATTTAAAACGAGAAAACAATTAAAAGGTGTTACATATTATCTTATTTCTACTCCAGCTAATTTAGAAGGAATAGTAAAAGTGAGAATTAACCATATTGGTAAAATAGTACAGGTGGGAGAATATTAAAAGTAACTTTATTTATTACATAAAAAACCTTGATTTATCAAGGTTTTTTTTATTTCCCAAAAAACGTTAATAAAATGTGGACAAGTTGGCAAAATATTTGTATGTAAGATAAATAAAATATAGAAATAATGATAAAACAAATTGTTTACTTTGGTTCAAACGCATATCTACACACTAGAAAAGAACAACTACTAATAGAAATGGTGGACAAAGACAAAAAAAATGTTACTATGCCAATAGAGGATATTGGTGTGATAATATTAGACGCACCACAAATGACTATTTCGAGAGCAGTGCTTGCCAAAATGTTGAAAAACAACGTGGCAATAATAGTATGCAACGAAAAACACATGCCCAAAGGGCTGATGCTTAACTTGGAAGGTAACACAATACAGCAGGAGCATTTTAGAAATCAAATAAATGCAACCGAAGCTTTGAAAAAAAACTTGTGGCAACAGGTTATTAGAGCAAAAATAAATAATCAAGCAATGCTCTTGGACGAAATAGGAGCTGATGGTAAAAAACTTAAAATGTTGGTTAACAAGGTAAAAAGCGGAGACCCCCAAAATGTGGAAGGTCATGCAGCGGCATATTACTGGAACATAGTGTTTGAAGATATGATAACAAAATTTAGACGACGAAGGCATGGAAACCAACCAAATAGCTTGCTAAATTATGGTTATGCGGTGCTTAGGGCAATAGTGGCACGCAACCTAACGGCATCGGGACTACTGCCTACTTTTGGTATTCACCACCGCAACAGATACAACGCCTACGCACTTGCCGACGATATAATGGAGCCATACAGACCTTATGTAGATTGGATAGTGAGAGACATGATGGAAAAATATTATGATAAAACATGGGTGAACGAAAATTTTGAACTACTACCGCCAATTAAAAAAGAACTATTAAAAATCCCGCTAATAGACACAGTGATAGACGAAAAAAAACACCCTTTGCAAATAGCAGTTAGGCACACTACTAAAAGCCTGGCAGATTGCTTAAATAAAACAAGAAGAAAAATTGAATGCCCAATTTTTATTAATCCAGAAATTGATTAGGTATATTAAAAAATAAAATTATGTTAAATCGTATAAACGCTTATCGTGTTATGTGGGTATTTGTGTATTTTGATTTGCCTACGCTTACTAAAAAAGATAGGAAAGCTTATAGAGTTTTTAAAAACAGTTTAGATAAAAATGGTTATTCTATGTTGCAGTATTCAATTTATGTGAGGCATTGCCAAAGTAGAGAAGACGCACAAAAACATATAAGAAGAATTAAAAGTATATTGCCGTTAGAAGGGCATGTGATTATACACATGGTTACAGACAAACAATACTCAATGATGGATATTTTTTTTAATTGTACAAAAATAAACAAACCAAAAGAAGAACACGGACAATTGGTAATGTTTTAAATGTTTTAAAATAAGTACAACTCCTTATTAATTGTTGATGAAAAAAAAAACGAGAAAAAATAGAATTGTAAAAATTCAATTTTTTACTCGTTTTAAAGCTTTACTTTGCCAGTTTTTTAATCCTATTATTAATGTAATTAATTGATTAACTATACTTTACAGGGGTTATACTGCAAAGATAAACAAAAATACAAAATTTGAAAGCTAATCACAACAACAACAGGTGCTGTAACAACTCTATTTATACTGCAAAGATAAACAAAAATACAAAATTTGAAAGCTAATCACAACACAGCACTGTTCAGAAATCTCAAAATCAGAACTGCAAAGATAAACAAAAATACAAAATTTGAAAGCTAATCACAACAGTGATAACAACAATGATCCTTGATAAACAACTGCAAAGATAAACAAAAATACAAAATTTGAAAGCTAATCACAACAGTAAAGATGACATCATTAAAAAGTCTTCGACTGCAAAGATAAACAAAAATACAAAATTTGAAAGCTAATCACAACATATCTGCGGTCGGTCGACAATCGGGTGGACTGCAAAGATAAACAAAAATACAAAATTTGAAAGCTAATCACAACAACAGCCATATAGCCAGCAACAGAGTAGTAACTGCAAAGATAAACAAAAATACAAAATTTGAAAGCTAATCACAACTAATTCAAGCCGTTACTCGTTAAAACAACCACTGCAAAGATAAACAAAAATACAAAATTTGAAAGCTAATCACAACATGGAATAACAACCCCAAACAATTTAAGCACTGCAAAGATAAACAAAAATACAAAATTTGAAAGCTAATCACAACCAAAGCTAAAAGACTGCCGTCCAAAACCGTACTGCAAAGATAAACAAAAATACAAAATTTGAAAGCTAATCACAACAGCTTTTGTTTGGGGACTTTGGAAAGTAAAACTGCAAAGATAAACAAAAATACAAAATTTGAAAGCTAATCACAACTAATTATTTGGAACAAACACCAGAACGGGCACTGCAAAGATAAACAAAAATACAAAATTTGAAAGCTAATCACAACCAAAGCT
>JAOZTW010000253.1:7076-7293 GCA_029938985.1 Bacteroidales bacterium
CAAAACCGTACTGCAAAGATAAACAAAAATACAAAATTTGAAAGCTAATCACAACCCAGTTGTTCAAGTAATGACAACTTTTTGAACTGCAAAGATAAACAAAAATACAAAATTTGAAAGCTAATCACAACATACAAGGTAGAACCTTTGGTATTAGATTTGACTGCAAAGATAAACAAAAATACAAAATTTGAAAGCTAATCACTACAAAAGGGCA
>JAOZTW010000871.1 GCA_029938985.1 Bacteroidales bacterium
GGGAAACTTTCACGCACAGTTCTTCGGGGGGGGCGAAAAAGCCCCTACCCTACATAATTGTTTTAAAGTCAAAATTTCATTTTTTTGTTTTATGTTCTTTTAATAGTATAATAACTCCAATCGCAGCTAATATAATACCTGATATAAGAAAAACATATTTGGTTATTGGTTGTTTAGGTATCGTTCCTAAAATTGTTAACAGCCCCCCACTACATGAAATTAATAGTCCTTTTTTCATTTTGATAATTTTATTGGTAAATATTGATGTTTTGTTACTTTTTGCAGTATCGGGTAGCTTACCCCCCTAAGAACCGCTCATGCGAGTTTCCCTGCAAGCGGCTCGGGCATTTCCAAGATAGTTATTATGTTTACTATCCAGCTTTTTTTTGTGTCCACAAATTTAATAAAGTTTTGTCAATATCGTTAAAATCTTTTATAATAATGCAATTTTGTTTGGTATTTTCGGACTTTATTTTTAAATCTTTACGGCGTTGTGAAAAATATTTATTATTTTTTCTATAGAAATGATTTATTTGCGTGTCGGCGTTTGCACCACCGTCCCAACAATCTCCACAGATAATAATCAATTTCTGTAAATATCTCTTTTGATACAATGTGTTTGTGGTAATTAGTCCATCCTCTTAACATGCTGTTTACTATCTTAATAAGCACGGTAGGAGATTTCCCTATATTACTGAATACCGCTTTATGCAATTTAAGTTTAATACTTTTAATTGCATTTTTGGAGGGTTTTTGTAATATTTTACCGTTGTATTTACGAGTATTTTGAGAAAGGAAGTCAAAGCCGTCATCAATATGTGTTATTCTTGTTTTTTTCTTCCGACAAACTTAGCCCTCTTTCTGCGAGAAACGCTATAACAAGCGGTTTAATCTCGTTTTGAATTATTTCTTGGCTTTTTGCGGTGATAATAAAGTCATCAGCATAGCGAATAAAATTTACTTTTTGTCCTTTCCATTTTGGAAATTTTTGTCTTACAGTTTTTTCTAAACCGTGCAAAGTAAGGTTCATTAAAGTTGGCGAAATTATGCCTCCTTGTGGTGTTCCCCGTCTTGTTTGGTATAGATTTTTGCCTTCTATATACCCTGCTTTCAACCACTTGCGTAAAATTTGCTTGTCCATTGGGCTATTTTCCAAGAGCCAATTGTGATTAATATTATCAAAACAACCTTTAATGTCGGCTTCAAAAATGAACTTTGCTGAATCTTTACGAGCCAAGCATACAAATACGTGTTTCATAGCGTCTCTGTAAGCTCTGTATTTGCGAAATCCATACGAATTGGGGTCTGCCAAACATTCAGCTATTGGTTCTAATGCCAATAAATATAATGCTTGCATTGCCCTGTCTTTAAATGTAGGTATTCCGAGCGGACGTTTCTTGCCGTTTTTCTTGGGTATATATATCCTTTTTAAAGGTAGTGGTCTGTATCCTCGCCTTTTAAGAACTTTGGTTTTTGTAATAATGTCTTCCTTAGTCCAAATTTGGTTATCAACACCCGCTGTTTTCTGACCTTTATTTGTTACTACTTTTAGTATTGCCAGTAGTTTTGCATAAAAAGAATTTGTTAGTAATCTTGATAATGATTTGACTTTACGCCAATTATTTTCACTAATAGCCTTTGCAATCCGAATTTGCAGTTTTCTAACTTTTTTATGTATTTTATTCCAATTAATTTTTTTTTTAATCATAATTAAATAAATAAATAATTTATCGGGGACTTACCGTTCTCTTGCGAGTCGGTTCCATAGCTCTCTCGATTTTACGAATTTCTGTAAATTCTATTGCAAAGAAACACCTGTCAGACGTTAGCCTGCTTTCGCAGTAGTGAACTCTCACCTATTTGCCTCATTATACAAGACAGCCTTCGCTTTTTCTGACGCTCTTACTCTAACATGCTTGCGGAATGCCTTGCGGTTATCCTTACTGCTGGAAATATATTATAAAAAAAGTATTAATATACCTACGAACTTTACGTATTGCAGTAGCATATTCAGGTTACCCTGTTGCCTGTAA
>JAOZTW010000254.1 GCA_029938985.1 Bacteroidales bacterium
AAAAATAAAAATAACATCGCTTAAATTGGTTAGTTATTTATTTTAATATGCCTAACTCAATTTATCGGGCAAATATAATATTTATTTACTATAATTCAAAAAAATGTAATATTTTTATTGATAATAATAAATCAACATTAAAAGTATTATAAAATAATAAAGTATTCTTATATTTTATAAAATTAAAATTACACCAAAAAATTAATAAAAGGTTAAATGTTTGTGCTAAATATATTACAGATAAAGAATTTGATTGAAATTTATAATATTATAATAATTTGTTTTATTTTAAAAATAATTATTTTACCTTTGTATTGATAATAAGCTACATTATTTCAAATTGTTACTTTAAATTTTAATATAAAATATTCAGGGTACTCCTAAAAACATAAAAATTTAGGCTTTCAAAACTCTTAAAGCTTGAGTTTACGCCTATAAATGAGTATTTTAATGATTTTATACAACGTCGAATTTTGGGTTTTTAGAAGTACTCTTTAATCAAGCTTATGCTTGGAGTTACACATAAGTAGTAATTTAATTTACTCAACCAAACCATTACAAAAATATTAAGAATTATGAAAAAAAAATTAATTAACTGGACGGACGAATATTCTGTTGACTTTGAACTGATAGATAGTCAACATAAAAAACTTGCAGGAATGATAAATGATTTGTTTGCATCTTTTACCGAAGGAAAAGCAAATGAGGTTGTTGACAAAATTCTGAATGAAATGATTGATTACACTGACTATCATTTTAAAGCAGAAGAAAAATATTTTGAAAAATACAATTACTCGCAAACTCAAACTCATATAGACGAACATCAAAAATTTGTAAAACAAGTAACAGACTTTTATTCTGATTTTAAAAAAGGTAGTGTAACAATTTCTTATGATATAATGAATTTTTTACGTGACTGGTTTTTGAAACATATTTTGGGTTCTGATAAAAAATATGCTAATGAATTTCAAGATAAAGGTATAAAAGAACTGTAATATAATTTTTAAAAACCAACAATCGTAAATTAATAAAATGCAGTATCAAAAAGCAATATCAAAAATAATTAACATTGCAAATAGCGAAACAGACATAAATAGTTTCTTAAAACTATCCTTTTTAGAAATTTTATTGTTGTCAAGTGATTCGTTTAAATCTGAATCATCTTTTGAATTATTTTTAGAAAATGACGACTATATGGCTGTTGGTGAAAAAAAGAATAATCTTCCCAAAAAATGCAAGATAGATAATACAGGAAAATGTTTTTGTGAAAACGCCAGAACCTTAAAAGAAATAACAGAATGTAAAAATAAGGATAATAATTTATCTGGTTCTCATTTTTGCATTCCAATTCGGAGTAAAAAAGAATTAAAAGCAATTTTAGTAATTCATTTTACAGAACCACCAAGCAATTTGGAAAATGAATTTTTATTAACAATAATAAAACTTTTAGAATCTTTTATTAACATAAAAAATAATGAAAAAAAATTAAAATATCAAACACAGCAACAAAATGTTCTTAATCAAAAGCTTTTTGCTCAAAGCCTTGAGTTAGACCAAAAAAATATTGAAATCAAATCTAATTCAGTAGTTATTAAAGAACAATTTGAAGAGATTTTTGCATCAGAAGAAGAACTTAGACAAAATAATGAAGAATTATTAACCCTAATTGAACACTTGAACGATGCAAATAATATTATTAAAGAAAATAATAACATAATAGAAAAGTCGCACAAAAATACTACTGCAAGTATAAATTATGCAACAACTATTCAAAAAGCATTATTAACAAATAAAAAAACAATTGACAAACTAATTAAAGATTATTTCATATTATTTAGACCCAAAGAAATAGTTAGTGGCGATTTTTATTATATTAATAAAATTGATAATCAATTAATTATAGCAATTGCTGATTGTACGGGACATGGTGTTCCAGGTGGATTTTTAACTGTACTTGGAATTACGTATATACACGAAATAATTAAAGGAGATAAAAGTATTTATCCAAATAATGTTTTAAATAAATTAAGGGTACGTTTCAAAAAAATATTTAGTTCAAATAACAATAATGGACTTGATATAGCATTTTGTATTTTAAATACAGAAACAAAAATTTTACAATATGCAGGAGCATACAATCCACTTATAATAATGAGGGATAATGAATTGATTGAATACAAGGCAACAAGAAACCCTGTTGGTTCTTATTTGAAAGAAATAGATTTTAAAAATAATGTAATTCAACTTAAAAACAAAGACTCTATTTATCTTTATTCAGATGGTTTTCAAGACCAATACGGAAATCTAAATATAAAAAAATATAGTTCCAAAAGATTTAAACAGTTGCTAATTGATATTAATAAACTACCTATGAAAACTCAAGAAGAAAAATTGAATGAAATATTAACAGACTGGCAGGGAGACAATAAACAAACAGACGATATTCTGGTTTTTGGAATGCTGGTTCAACCATAAATAATTAAGAATTAGGAATTAAAAATTGGTTTACACCTTTTAATTTCATTTTTCTAAAATCTTTTATTTATTATATGTTATAAAACTTTATTTTTAACAAAATTCCTAATTCTTAATTCTTATTGACTATCTTTTACCTTAATAAGTCTGTTTACATATCTTGCAGGATACCAAATTGCAATAAATCCAATACTTATAACAGTTAGAAACACAAAAAATATATCAACTATTCTAAGTTCAACAGGATAGGCATTTACAATAAATGTTCCTGTGCCAGGAAATTGAAGTAAACCAAATTGGAGTTGAATAAAACAAATAAATGAACCAAGCAGTAGTCCAACTATAGCCCCAATAAAAGAAATTAACCAACCCTCAATCAAAAAAATATTTCGTATAAGTGTGTTGCTTGCTCCAATATTTCGTAGTATAATAATATCTTTTTTCTTATCTATTATAAGCATTGATAATGAACCAACGATATTGAATGAAGCAATAAAAATAATAAAAGTGAGGATTAAAAAAATTGCCCATTTTTCCGATTTCATTATCTTATACAACAGCTCTTGTTGTTCAATTCTATTTTTCACAACAAAACCGCTTCCTAATTTACTTTGAATAATTTTTTCAGCCTTATTTTTATTAATACCATTCTTTAATTTTATTTCAATAGAACTGACTTCGGTTTTGTATTCGAGTAAATCTCTTGCAAAATTTATTGGAACAATAATATATTTTTCATCATATTCTTGTTGCACAGAAAAAATACCTGAAGCAAAAATAAAATCTTTATTAAAAGCATTTTCAGCATTAAATGTTACTTTTCCTTTTCGTTTTGGAACCCATATTTTGATAGGATTTATAGTATTTAGCCCATAAGATAGTTTATAAGATATTCCATAGCCCAGAACCGCATAATTTTGATTATCATAAAGAACAAATTCTCCGTCAATTATCATTGTATCAATGCTATTGATTGATGCGTAATCATCGCCTACTCCTTTTATGGTGGCAATATATTGTTTGTCGTCAAATTCTAACAAAACGTTTTCTTCAACAACTTCCACAAAATATGCTACATCTTTGTATTGTTTTACAAAATCAAGCGAAGAAGTGTCGGCACTAAAAGTTTTTCCTTCAACAACTGTAATTTTCAAGTCTGGGTCAAAAGAGTTTAATAATGAACGTATTAAAGTATCAAAACCATTAAAGACAGATAAAATTACAAGCAGTGCCATAGTTCCAAACGCAACAGCCGTAATAGCAATACCCGAAATGATATTGATAACATTTGTTGATTTTTTAGAAAACAAATAACGTCTTGATATAAAAATTGGTAAATTCAATTAAATAATTTTTAGGGTTTAAAGTGGTATTAGTAATGCCGTAGGCAATTAGGAATTGGTTTACACCTTTGCCTTACAACCTAATAGTTTTTATTATTTCTTCCATGCTCTAACTACAAGTCCACCTCCTTTTTCGTGGTTTCCTTTTAAGTCAATATAATTTAAAATAAACGCCCAAGGATAAACAATAGAGTAATATAAGGGCAATAAAATAAAAAATATTTGAGAAACATTGAGAATAATAATAGGAAATTTCATTGAAAGTTTCCATGCCAATTGTCCAGGTTTTCCATACGAATATTTTGCTTCAATTCTTTTAAAACCAGCTTTTTTCAATTTTTCTGTCATGTCTTCAATATCATATCCATCTCTCACATGCTCATCTACAAAAGAGGCTTGTTCGTCGTGCGAATGTTCATGTTCGTGATCGTGGTTTCCCATATTTGATGGTGTGGAAACCAACAACATACCATCGTCTTTTAGAGCAGAGTAATAATTTTTGAAGACCAAAACATCTTCTTCTATGTGTTCCATTACGTCAACACATAAAATTAGGTCATACGTTTTTTTTTCATTAATTTTTGTTAGGTCTGCAAAACCAAACTTAACTCTTTCATTTTCATTTATTTTTGTGAAAAAATTATTACAATCTGCTATTTGCTCCTCTTTTACATCTACACCTTTTATGTTCCACAACTTATCTAAGGTGGACATAAAATACACATACTGCCCAAAACCTGAGCCAGCATCAAGTATTGTTTTTTTACCTTTCGAATTTCTTTTCCAGTCTCGTAGTTCTTTTTTTACATACCATGCCCTAAGCAACAATAAATCAAGCATTTTGTAAAATATTTTACGCAAAAAGGGATTTTTATTAAATACCTTTCCAAGACTTTTTTTGATAGGATCGTATTTCATTAGCTTACAAATATTTAATTTTTATCATCTAATAATTTTTCAATTTTTTTTGCATACTCCAAGGAGTCGTCAATATAAAATTGCAAATCTGGTGTTCTACGAAGTTGTTTTTTTATTGTTTGAGATAATTTATGTCTAATTAATTTATTTTTCAAATTAATTTGTTCCAAAATTTCCTCTGCATTATTGTCTGGAAAAATACTTAGATAAACTTTTGCTTCCGAAAAATCTTGTGTAATTCTCACTACCGTAACCGACAACATTTTACCTTGAAAATATTCTCTTGTTAGATTTAAAAATATATTACTCAATTCTTTTTGTAGTAATCTTGCAACTTTATTTTGTCTTGTTGAACCCATCTGATAATTTATTTTATAAATTTAAAAATTAAAAGTTTGCAAAGTTATTTATTTTTTAAGAATTGTCAAATAATAATTTAGGAAATCAATAAAAAATCATTAAATTTGCAAAATTGTTTTCAATTTGAAAAAAATAATTTAATCATATTCAAAAATAAAATCAAATGAAAAAAGGACGTGAATTAAAACCACATATAGGTATTTACGGAAGGAGAAACAATGGAAAAAGTTCTTTTATTAATTGTCTTGCAGGTCAGGATATTGCAATTGTTTCTAATGTGGCAGGCACAACAACCGACCCTGTTAAAAAATCGTATGAAATCACAGGTTTTGGTCCGGTGGTTTTGGTTGATACTGCAGGAATAGACGATGTGGGTGAACTTGGTGGAAAACGAATTGTCAAAACATTGGCTTCTATCAAACTGATTGATTTGGGAATACTTGTTATTGTGAACAATACATTTGATTATTATGAAAAAATGTTGATTAAAGAATTTGAAAAATATGACACACCATATTTAATTATTCATAACAAATCGGATTTGGTTGAGTTAGCAACCAAGTTTAAATTAAAAATTGAAGATAATTATAAAACAAGGGTAATTCAATTTAGCACTATAAAAAAAGATAATTTTGAAGCATTTATTGATGTTTTGAAAAAAACTATTCCTGAGTCAGCCTACAAACAGCCCTCATTAACAGGCGATTTAGTGTCGTATGGAGATATTGTTCTTCTCATTACCCCAATTGATATTGAAGCACCAGCGGGAAGATTAATTTTACCTCAGATACAAACAATTAGAGATTTGCTTGATAATGATTGTACTGCAATAATAGTAAAAGAACGTGAAGTTGATGCTTTTTTGAAAAAAACGAAAATTCGTCCAGACCTTGTTATTACCGATAGTTCAATTTTTTTAAAAGCAGATGCTTCGATTCCAAAAGATATTCCAATGACAGGATTTAGTGTTATTCTTGCAAAACTAAAAGGTGATTTTGACAATTATTTAATAGGAACTCCCAAAATTTCAGAACTTAAAGATGGAGATAAAATTTTGTTATTGGAATCTTGTTCGCATCATATTTCATGCGACGATATTGGAAGAGTAAAAATACCAAGATGGATTTCAAATTACTCTGGCAAAAAATTACACTACGATGTTGTGTCGGGTTTGGATAAAATGAAAAATGATTTATCAGAATATGCCCTTGTTATTCAATGTGGTGGTTGTATGATAACAAGCAAACAATTAAAAAACAGATTGAAAGATGCGGTAAACAATAATATCTCTGTAACAAACTACGGAATGGCAATTGCTTATGTACAAGGTATATATAATAGAGCAATTAAACCATTTGTTGAGTTAAACAATCAAGAAATTGATTATTTATAAAATATAAATATTTAAAGTAATAAGATTAATAACCATATTATATCTGTTGAAATACAATTAGTTGTTGTGTTAAAGTAGTTATATTTTTGAACACAACAAGCTATATTTCATTCTATTTTAGTTTACAATAATTTGTTATGTTTTTTTAAATTTTGAATATTTAACTTTTATTTAATTACCTAACAACTTTTGTTTTATGAAAAAGGTTTTATTAAATATAAATAACTAAATGTCTGATGATTGTAAAAATTTAACAAACTATTGAATTTATCTACCTTATTTTTATTATCTACCTCATTTTTACTCCAATGAAATAAAATATTAGTCTGATAGACTGGTGCTAATATAACTGGTTTGGTTTTTGATATAATTTAACTGATTTTTGTCATTAGTTGGACTAATTTTGCATAAACTCTGAAAGGTCGGAAAAACTTTTCTTGTAATAATTAACTATCTGTTTTTCAAAGAAAAAACAATCTACTGTATTAAGACTTAAGTACATAGAGTAATGTTTTTTGTGTGTAATAATGTTTTTTGTTATAAAAATCTTCAAATTTGCACTTGTCATACTATTTAGACGTTGGAAAGTCTTTTTGTATAACTAAAGTTTTTGCTTTCATAATAATATAATTATCAAACAGTTGTAATTTTACTACAAAAAGATAATATATTAAAAATCAACATATTAATAATCAATAAAAATACTTAATTGACATAATATCAGTATTTTACAAGTAGTATTACAAAAAATTCATTTTATGCAATTTATAAAAAA
>JAOZTW010000872.1 GCA_029938985.1 Bacteroidales bacterium
AAAGCAATTAATCAATACTTTAATGTTATGATAAAAAGTTTTCCCGACTTTTCAGATAATACGTATTTTACGTAGCTATTTAAGTGAATTTTGTATTGTTTAATATTGTCAGTTGTTATATCTTTGCAGTAATTTATATACTTATAAAAAGTTAATGCACAATTGATAAATTAATTTTTCACCAACAATCAATTTAAGTAGGTGGTCATTAACTTAGATTTCTAACTCTTGGTTTTTTTTAACGTTTAATTTTTAACAACATGAAGTCTAAAATTTTTCTTTTAACAATAATTAGCTTATTTATAAGCAATAGTTTATTTTCAAACAAAGACTGCGAAGCTTGGTTTTATAGTATTGAAAATTCTGAAAATTATTTTGAATTTTCTTTTATTGATGGTTCAAGTCCTGCGACATCAATTGAACAGTATTTTTGGGAGTTTGGAGATGGGAGTTCCAGCAATGAAAAAAATCCAGATCACATATACGATACAGAAGGGAACTATTTTGTAAAACTAACCATTTCAACTTCAAGTTGTCAAGATACATATACCCAAATAATTACCGTTGGAAATATCCTTGATTGCTTCGCCGATTTTTTTTACTTGCCACTACAACAAAATACAACAGTTGAGTTTCACAATCTTTCTGTTGTTCCAAATAATCAAACAGCACTGTGGTCGTGGGATTTTGGCGATGGTACAGAAAGCTCAAGTTATTCGCCCACACATACATATAGCACCGATACCTCTCGCCTTGTTACATTATCTGTTATATTTGGTGACTGTACTGCCGAGTATTCTTCAATGATATATATGGGTGATGATTACTGGGGCGACGATTGTGAAGCAATGTTTTCGTTCTCGCCAATTGACCCAGCTATGCTAACATTTGAATTTTGGAACTACTCATGGCAGGGCCGAGATTCTATTCAAAATTTTGAATGGAATTTTGGAGATGGTGCTACCAGTAATGAAGAAAATCCAATACATACTTATCAAGAGTCGGGACAATACAAAGTTTCTTTGCTGATAACAACAAATAATTGTACCAGTACATCTAATGAAATAGTTTATGCTGGAGATTCGGCTTGGTATCCATCTGACTGCCAATCATTATTTTGGTTCTCTGAAAATCAAAACAATGGTTTAGACATTCAATTTGTTGATATTTCTTCCACTGCTTATCCTATTATATCTTGGTCTTGGGGTTTTGGAGACAACACAACGAGCTTTATGCAAAACCCAAATCATATTTACTCTGCTGATGGTCAGTACGATGTAACCCTAACTGTTTTAACAGAATATTGTGAAAGTAATTTTACAACACAAATAACAATTGAAGAAGCTACTGTATTTTGCGATGAATTTAACGCTATGTTTGTTCCCGAAATAATAGATGATACAATATATTTTCACGATCTAACAATCGGAAATCCAACACAATGGTTTTGGGATTTTGGAGATGATGATTATAGTGAATTACAAAACCCTGTTCATGTTTTTGATGAACTTGGAGTTCATGAAGTAGCTTTTGCAAGCGGAAATGGAAATTGTGCAAACTCTTTAATTATGGAAATTGATATTTCAAACAACATAATAGTTATGGCTTATGCTTTGCCTTATGATTTTTCAAGTATTGAAAAAATAAAAAATATTGAATTTGATATATTTCCTAATCCTGCAAAAGAATTTATAAATATCAATAAACCAAAAGATATTAATGGTACTATTTTTATTTATAATAGCAGTGGACAATTAATGTTTGAAACAGTTTTTGATAAAACAGAAGAGACTAAACAAATTGACATATCTACCTTTCAAACAGGAATATATATAATAAAATTTAGTTCTGATTTTGATTTTGGTGTTACAAAATTTGTAAAATAAATTTGGTATTAAAAACATGCGAAGCGACATGGTATGTAGAGACAAGGCATGCCTTGTCTCTACATACCATGTCGCTACATACACTTAATTACTGAAAAGTCGGGAAAACTTTTCTTGTGACAATTAACTATATGATTTTCAA
>JAOZTW010000873.1 GCA_029938985.1 Bacteroidales bacterium
TTATTGCTCCGTCTGCTTTTTTTCCGTCTGTTTGGTTTTTAAATTCTCTTACGAGGTTAAAATCATCGTCTGGTTTTAATGTGTATCCGAGAACTTCAACGAATAAATCTCTCAAAAACCCGTCTTGATATTCTTCTTCTTTGAGCTTTATTATTATATCAATTTTCTTGGGCGTGAAAATTTCGTGAAATTTATCGTAGGCGGTATTTAACCAAACGGTGTTTAGTCCACGTAAATGTTTTTTTATTACTGATTTTTGAAATATCGCCATTTTTATTTTTTTGTTGCAAAGATAAAAAACTGAAAGTTTTTTATCTCAAAATCGTTTTTTTTATTGGTTTTGAATATTGTGCGTTTGCATTTTGAGACACCAAAATTTAAACTTACTATTCGGTTTATTTATTGCTATCATCTTTATTTTTCGCATAATCTACCAAATTTATTATATTTTTTCTTTTTAGTTTTATTTCTCCCGTAGTTTCTCTTGAAGTCCAATACTCTCCTTCTATTTCAGAAATATTAAATCCTTCAAAATTTAATAAAGTTGACCCGTAATGAATTTCACTTCTGTTTCTCACACCTGATTTTGGTGTATTCAAATATGAGTAAAATAATTGCTGAAAGCCCCTTTCTTTATCTATATCAAAAGAAGCTCCAACGCTATAACTTCTACTTTCTCCTGTCTTAATCCTTACTTGAATATAAAAAAAAGATTGTTTTATATCTACTTCTGTATTTATTGGTTCTAATGTTCCATCTTTCCAGTTAGATTTAATAATGCCTTCCCAGTTACCTGATAAGTTTGGTGTCTGAACTAACCAAGGATAAAATATTTTCCATTTCCATGCCCAACTAATAAATAATGTCCATATTATTATATTTATTGAAATGGTTGTAGAGATATGAGTTAATGCTTTTTGGAAATCTATATTATCCATATTTTGTGTTGTTACAAACAAAATAGCATAAATAATAAAAGCTAATCCTATTATTGTAAAAGCGTATATTCTAATGTTGTGTTTTACCATACTTTTAAAATTCTAAATAATTCCATAATTGAACTAAATAATTATTAATATCTTCTCTTGACCATTTTCTATTATTTCGTATTAAATACAATAGTTCTGATACTTCACCCCAATCATTACAAGTGTCTTGTTCTTTTGTATTGTCAAATAAGTATATTATTGAGTGTTTTAATCTGTCTGTCCAATTATCATAGTCATTCATTATTCGATTAGGAACATTCCAAATTAAACATTCTAATAAAAATGATTTTATGTTTTCATTTACTGAAATATCATCTTTAATCATTTTATATCTCAATTTCTTATGTAGCCGTGTAAGTCTTTTAAATCTTCTTGAAGTATTGCTATTCTTTTCAATTCCATTCTTAATGTGCTGTTTTGGAAAATTGACAACCCACTTAAAATTATCAGTTCTAAATTTTGCTCCTAAAACATATGTTCCGTCTTCACTATATCTTCGATAATTCCAAGTTGGAACAACGTCAGTTTCAACCCTGTATGTATTTTCTTTAACTGTAATACATTTGTCATTTCTTATTACTTCATTTCTTCCAAATTTATTTACAAGAGCATTTTCTACATCATCTTTAAATTCAGCATAAGAATAATCACTAGGTTTCTCTAAACCAAAATCACTTTTTTCTTTATCTTCTGGGATTGTAAAGTAAAATCCATCTGTATATCTTACATTTATATCAATATCACTATTCAATCTCACATTTGTGTTATTTGCATAAGAACCTTGTCCAAATGTCTCAATAGACATCTGTTTAAGTTTCTTATCTTCATTAATGGCTTCTTTAACCATTCTTTCAGCGTTTTCGAGTTTTGTCGCTTCTGTATCACTTGGTGGCTTTGTCCAATTATTTAAAATATCTTCCGTAAATTTTGGCATAGTTTTTTTTCTTCTTTAAATATTGACTAAATATATTGTATTACTTGCGGTTGCACACAACGGGTTCGGGCTTTGTGTCGTCAATTTAATTCAGGAACGTAGCT
>JAOZTW010000874.1 GCA_029938985.1 Bacteroidales bacterium
CTCGTACGGCTCTGTGGGGGGACTGGTGGAGTAATCCACCGTTCTATCCCGATTAGCGATAATTTAAAAATAAAATAAATAAATATGTTTCTAATAGATAAAACAAAAAATAGAATTTTAGAAATTCAACCAAAAACCTTTAAAAATTTAGGTTTTGGAGAAAAAGAAAACTTGCAAGAATGGATTGCCAACAATCCAGAAGCACTTGGAGAAGAATTATTAATAATACAAAAAGAATTTGATGGATTTGATAAAACAAGAGAACGACTTGATTTATTAGCATTAGATAAAAATGGAAATATTGTTGTTATTGAAAACAAACTTGATGATACTGGTAAAGATGTTACTTGGCAAGCCCTAAAATATACTTCTTATTGTGCAAGTTTATCAAAACAGCAAATAAAAAAAATATATCAACAATATCTTGATAAATTAAAAATTGATGAAAATGCAGAAATAAATTTATCTGAATTTTTTAATGGTGCTGATTTCGAAGAATTGCAATTAAATAAACATCAACGAATTGTTATGATTGCAGGTAATTTTAGAAAAGAAGTTACATCAACTGTTTTGTGGCTGTTAAATAATTACAAAATGAAAATACAGTGTTTTAAAGTAACCCCATATTCGCATGATAATAAGCTATTTTTAAATATTGAACAAATAATACCTGTAAAAGAAGCCGAAGAATTTACAATTAAAATGGCAGAAAAAGCACAAGAAGAAATAGAAATACAAAACGAATTACAAACAAGACATATAGTTAGACTTGATTTTTGGGAAAAATTACTTGAAACAATCAATAAAACAGAAAATAAATCTTTTCAAAATATTAGTCCGTTAAAAGAAAATTGGATTTCATCATCAGTTGGTGTGAGTAGTGTTGGATTAAATTTTGGTATAAGCAGAACTTATGCAAGGACAGAACTATATATGTCGAGAAGTGTAAAAGAAGAAATAAATTTATCTTTGATGAACTTTATAAACAAAAAGACATAATTGAACAAAAGTTTGGGAATAAATTAGAATGGGTACGACAAGACAATTTAAAAGCATGTAGAATTAAATTCGAAAAAAAAGGTGTAAGTGTTTATGAAAAAGAAAATTGGAATAAGATGATTGACTTTATGGTAGCAAATATGAATAAAATGGAAAAAATCTTTAAAGAACATTTGAAAGATATGAATTTAAAACTAAAAAAAGAATTTGCAGAAAAATAATAATTTTAATAATTTAATATTATGGAAACAACTTTTAGAAATACTGTTCTTGTAAATCACTCATTATTAGAAACAGTAAAAGCAGGAAATTTTTATATAACATTAATAAAAGATAACAAATCTTATATTTTTGATAAAATAGGAAGGCAAACCCTATTAAATAGTAAGAAGCTTAAATGGCAAGAAATGGATAACGTTGTTATGATTGTAAAAATTAATTCATCGCTTCTTGATAATGTATTAATAAATAAAGTTTATCGTGTTTTTAATGATGAAAAAAATGATGAAAGGTATATTTTTGATGAAAATAGTGAAAAAGTATTATTTGATAGAATGATTTTTAATTATGAATTAATATGATTTTTAATATGTTATTAACTATTGTATCACCTGTTACATTCAGTGGAGTTGTTGTTGGTGGAGTTATCGTCCTTGCTATTGTATGGAAAAAAATTCGTCCTGTAATTATTGTTAAGTCAAAAGAAGGTGGTAAGTTCTTTTTTGGGATTTCTCATTCTAAAAAAAGAAAAAATATGAGCAAATTGACACAATCTGGAATAACAGGAATAAATGTAGATAATGATACTGTCTATGGTCTTGCAAATACTCCAAGTAAAATAATAAAAGAAGTTGGTAGTGTGGAAATTGAAAAAGCACAAGAATTACTTGAAAATGTAGCACAAAAAAAAAATAATAAGATTGAAAAACGCAAAAAAGGAGTGGATAATAAAAAATAATAAAATCGCTATCATTTTGTTGGATGTCATTGCCTTGTGTGGTGTGTGCGGTTGTTCGCTACGCTCA
>JAOZTW010000255.1 GCA_029938985.1 Bacteroidales bacterium
TTTCTATCAATATATTTTGTACTTCTGGTGCAAAAATAAATAAGACCTCAATTGTATAGAAGAGGTTTAAATTATTTATAAAAAAACGTTGTTTAAAAGCAAGGGTTTTACAACATAAGGCAAATTAAAACAACTATGACAAATTTTATAATATATCAAATAGAAGTAACAAGCTCTCTCCTACTCTTTTGGGCAGTATGGAGATTGTTTATGCAAAAAGAGACTTTTCATATCTTGAACCGCTTTTATTTACTGTTTGCATGTTTTTCGTCAATATCAATTCCTTTATTAAGTATTGATTTACAAACGGCTGCAAGTTCCGAAATTTTTGGCGGTTTGATGAATGCTGTTGTTGTAGGAGAAAATTTTATTGAAAAAAACTCAAACAAAATATCTATAGCATCAATAATATTTATTATATATATTTCAATTGTTTTTATACTGACAATAAGATTATTAGTTCGAATTTTAAATATATATATATTTTGTAGAAAAAGTAAAAAAATATATCAAAATGGTTATAAAATCTTTTTAACTGAAAAAAATATATCTCCATTTTCGTTTATGAATCTAATATTTTTCAACACAGATGATTATCAGAAAAATAACTATAATGAAATTTTAAAACATGAAGTTGCTCATGTTAATCAAAAGCATTCTATTGATATTATTATTGTTGAACTGTTGGCTGTTTTTCAATGGTTTAACCCAATAATATATTTTTATAAAAAAGCACTTAAATCAACCCATGAATATTTATCAGATAAAAAAGTTATTGAGCAAGGCTTTGATTCTGATGAGTATAAATTGCTCTTAATAAAACAAAAAATTGGTGTACAATATGGGTTTACCAATAATTTTAATAAATCTTTAATTTTAAAACGAATAACTATGATAAATCAAACAGAATCAAGAAAAGGAGCTAAATTGAAAGTATTATTTGGCTTACCAATTTTATTTGTTGTTTTTATATTATTTTCATTTACAACAAGTAATGAACTCGTTAATAATGGTTTAAATCTTAATCCGCAAGATACAATTTACAAAACAGCCGATGAAATGCCAGTGTATCCAGGTGGCGAGCAAGCCTTAGTGTCTTTTGTTGCAGAAAATGTGAAATATCCAGAACGAGCGATAGAAAAAAGAGAAGAAGGTAAAGTATTTGTTAGTTTTTCTGTAAATAAAAATGGTGAAGTAGGTAATGCAAAAGTTGTAAGAAGTGTTTCAGAGCTATTAGACGAAGCGTCAATTAATGTTGTTAATTTAATACCTAATTTTGACAAACCAGGCTATAAAAAAGGTAACGCTGTAAGCGTTTGGTACACATTGCCAATTTCTTTTCAATTAAAATAATTTTTTTGATTTTTCTATGTCCTTTTTTTAATTACTTTTGATAAAAAAAGGACAATAGAAAATCATAAGTGAAAAAAGAAAAAAATTGCAAATGAACAAAGAAAAAATATCTGAATTAATAAAACAAAAAGCTATTGAATTGGGTTTTTCTGCATGTGGCATTTCAAAATCTGATTTTTTGAAAGATGAAAAAAATCGTTTAAAAAATTGGTTACTAGAAAAAAATCATGCAGAAATGCAATACATGGAAAACTATTTTGATAAAAGACTTGACACAAGGCTGTTGGTAGAAAACAGCAAGTCTGTAATATCTGTTATTATGAATTATTTTCCAGAAAAAAAGCAAGAAAATGATTTTGATTATAAAATTTCAAAATTTGCTTATGGCAAAGACTATCATTTTGTTATTAAACAAAAACTGCAACAACTTTTTGATTATATAAATACAGAGATTAAAGTTACTAATGGACGATTTTTTGTTGACTCTGCTCCAATTTTAGAACGAGTATGGGCAAAAAAATCGGGTTTGGGTTGGATAGGTAAAAATTCACTTTTAATAACAAAAAAAGGATCGTTTTTTTTCGTGGGAGAATTAATTTGCGACATAGAAATGCAATACGACTCGGAAATAAATAATTATTGTGGTAGCTGTACAAAATGTATAGACGCTTGTCCAACCAAAGCTATAACAGAGCCTTATGTTATAGATTCAAAAAAATGTATTTCATATTTAACTATTGAAAAAAAATCTGATTTTGAGAAAGAAACCGATTTACACAATTGGATTTTTGGTTGCGATGTTTGTCAAGACGTGTGTCCTTGGAATAATAAAAGTGAAGTAAACAATGAAATATTATTTAGCCCCCACCCCAACCTATTGATTAATAAAGAAAAAGACTGGGAGACAATAAAAAAAAGTGATTTTAACACAATTTTTAAAAAATCTTGCGTTAAAAGAACAAAGTACAAAGGTCTTGTAAGAAATATTAATCAAATAAAACAAAATTAAATTATGAATAGAAAAAATAGTATTGTCTTTTTTATATTAATTTCCTTATTTTCAATATCATGTAATAATAATAATTTTAAAATAAATGTATCAAATATTGATTTAGACATTGAATTTTCTCGTTTTGATAAAGATTTTCAGTCTATTAATTCAGAGAATATTTATGATAA
Source organism: Bacteroidales bacterium (assembly GCA_029938985.1). Classification (GTDB taxonomy): domain Bacteria; phylum Bacteroidota; class Bacteroidia; order Bacteroidales; family JAOZQN01; genus JAOZQN01. The sequence goes on from JAOZTW010000255.1 coordinate 2,533, forward strand.
AATTCCACTCTTGGTAGAACAATATGGTGATTTTTATAATCTTTATAATTTTGAAATAATTGGTGTTGGTTCTCCCGACAATATTGAATATAAAGATAATGTTATTAATTTTTTAAATTATTGTATTTCCAAAAATATTAACGACTCTGTTAGTGAAATTTTTGAAAATGATGCAGAATTAAAAACCCAATTAACGGACGCATTTAAACATTATAAATATTATTTTCCTAACAAAGAAATTCCAAAAATATATACTTGTATTTCTGGTTTTAATCAATCGCTGTTTACCAACGAGGGTTACATTGGTATTAGTTTGGATAAATACTTGGGAAAAGATTACAAATTATATAAACAGCTTGGTTTGGAGCAGTATATGCAATTTAAAATGCACAAAAATATGATACCTGTTGATTGTATGCGAGCTTGGAGTATGGCAGAATTTCCACCAAACGATTCTATTAATTCGTTGATTACCACAATGATTTATGAAGGGAGAGTTCAATATTTTTTAAATTCTACTCTTCCCCAAATTAATGATACAATAAAATGGGGATATACCTATCAGCAATTTAGGTGGGTTAACAAACATGAAGAAAAGGTATGGGATTATTTGATTAGCGAGAAATTACTTTTTAATGATAAATTGATAGAAATAAAAACTTTTACTGGTGAAGCCAGTTTTACAACTCCTTTCCACAGAGTTTCGGCACCAAGAGCAGGAACATGGGTTGGCTATCAAATTGTGAAGTCTTTTATGGACACACATAAAGACGTTAGTCTTGAGGAGCTTATGAATATAACAGATTATATGAAAATATTTAACGAATCAAGATATAATCCATAAAAAACAACTTACCCACATAAAATTATGTGGGTAAATTTCTATTTTTTTATTTCACTTCTAATAATTTTACATCAAAAATTATGGTAGTGAAAGGAGGAATTGCTTTTCCTGCACCTCTTGAACCATAAGCAATATTTGATGGTATTATTAATCTTGCCTTATCGCCTACTTGCATCATTGCTACACCTTCGTCCCAGCCAGCTATTACCATACCTGCACCAAGATTAAATTCAAAAGGTTGCTTTCGTGTAACAGACGAATCAAACACTTCTCCATCTAAAAAATATCCAGTGTAATGTACCACAACAGTTTTTCCTGTTACGGCTTTTTCGCCAGTACCTTCTTGTGTTTTAATAAAATACAAACCACTTTCGTTAGGTTCGGTTGTGATTTTTTCGGAAGTTAAATATTCTTTTAATTTTTTATCTTCTTGTTCTTGCAAACTACCATTTGTTTCATTAGTAAGTTTTTCATCTTCTTCGGGTGATAGTATTTTGTGCATTCTTACTCTAAATTCAATTTCATCACCTTCTTGAATTTCGTCAGGAACAGCCCCCATGTTGTTTTCAAAAAAATTTATTGCATCTATATAAAAAATAAGACTATCACCCTCTCTCATTAATGCAAGTCCCTCGTTTATATCACCTTCATAAATTGGTGCAATAAAATTTATTTTAAGTTTATCGTTCAATACATTAGAATCAAATACAACAGAATCTTTAATTAGGTATTGAACATCTAAAAATATAAAATCGTCAACTTTTGGTTTTCTTGCACGTCTATTTTTTTCTACAAATTTATGTTTAATATTAGATTTTGTAGTGTTTCTTGTTGTAAAACATGCAGAAAAAGTTAGCAGGAATAAAAATAATAATAGAAGTTTAATAGTTTTCATTCAAATATTTTATTTAGATTTATATTTTAGTTATCTACAGGTGTATAAAACGAATAAGCCTTATTTTTCAAAAACGTCAACTAATTCAACTTCAAAAACTAATGTTGAAAAAGGAGGAATTGCTCCCATATCTCTTTCGCCATAACCGAGTAAAGATGGAATTATTAATTTCGCTTTGCCACCTACTTTCATCATAGCTATTCCTTCGTCCCAACCTGCAATAACTCCTTGTACGCCAAGTACAAATTCAATAGGTTCGCCTCGTTTAATAGAAGAATCAAATATTTCACCGTTTAACAATGAGCCAGTATAATGTACCGAAACGGTATTTCCAGCAACAGCTTGTTTTCCTGTACCTTCTTCAATTTCGATGTAGTACAAACCACTTTGAGTTGCTGTTTCAGTAATATTATTTGTAGCTATATATTCGTCTCGCATTTTTACTTCCTCTTCAATTAGACCTTTCAATAATTCGTCTCTTTCTTGCATCAATTCTTCTTCGGTTTTAACATCTTTCAAAGTCATTCTAAATTCCAATTTATCTCCTTCTTTCATAAATTCGGGGAGAGGCATATTTCTATTAGTAAAGAAAGTAAAAGCATCAATACGAAATACCGCACTGTCTCCTATTTTTAAAAGAGCAAACGCTTCTTCCACACTACCATCATAAGTTGATTCCATGTGAGGAATTCTTAAATCTTCTGGAATATTTTTTGAAGAAAACAACAAAGAATCTTTTCCGATATCATTTGTCCAATAATTGTCTAAATCAACTATTAGATAATCTCCTATGTTTGGAGCAACTGCATCTTTTTCTGTTTTCACTATTTTATATTCAATACCACTCTCTGTGGTTTGAAATTTGTTATTAGATTTTGTAAAATGTTTAGTCATAAAACATGAAGAAAACACAAACACTAACAAAAATAATACTATTAATTTAATTGTCTTCATTTTATAATAATTTACTGCGTTTTTCACGAGTATCAATTTTTTCGTTACTTTTGAAATATTAAAATGCTCATTTACAAAGGTAAACTTTAATTCTAATATTTAAAAAAAGCCTTGAACTTGACACTCGTGAAAACGCCTAATTTACAAATAAAATTACTTTTTACTATATTAATTTAATTGTCAGACACCAAACAGGAGTCCGACAATTAACATATTATGGGATTGTTAAAAAAATAAGTTTCTGATTTTTCAACAATCCAAAAATTCTACACTATCTATTTCTTTTTAAAAACTTCAACTAATTCTACTTCAAAAACAAGAGTTGAAAAAGGAGGAATTACACCCATATCTCTTTCGCCATAACCTATTAAAGAAGGAATTATTAATTTCGCTTTGCCACCTACTTTCATCATAGCTACTCCTTCGTCCCAACCAGCAATAACTCCTTGTACTCCAAGGTTAAACCCAATAGGTTCTCCTCTTTGTACCGATGAGTCAAAAACGTTACCGTTTAACAATGAGCCAGTATAATGTACCGAAACAGAATCTCCTGCTACGGCTTGTTTCCCTGTACCTTCTTCAATTTCTATGAAATACAAACCACTTTGAGTTGGAGTTTCTGTAATATTATTTGTAGCTATATATTCATTTAGCATTTTTGATTCTGCTTCAATTTGAGTTTTAATAAAATCATCTCTTTCTTGCATCATTTCCTCTTCTGTTTTAACATCTTTCAATATCATTCTAAATTCAAATTTATCTCCTTCTTTCATAAATTCTGGTGGTGTAATTTTTCTACTTGTAAAGAACGAAAAAGCATCAATACGAAATACTGCACTGTCTCCTTTTTTCAATAGAGCAAATGCTTCTTCTACACTACCCTCAGAAGTTGATTCCATGTGAGGAATTCTTAAATCTTCAGGAATATCTTTTGATGAAAACAACAAGGAATCATTTCCGAGACCATCTATCCAATACTGGTCTAAATCGACTACCAGATAATCTCCTATGTTTGGAGCAACTGCATCTTTTTCTGTTTTCACAATTTTGTATTCAATACCACTCTCGGTGGTTTGAAATTTTTTAGTGCCTGAATCACAAGAGCTAAAAGCAATTATAAAAATAAAGGCAAACAATGTTAAAGCTAATTTCATTTTAAATTTAATTAATAGTTAAGGTTTAAATGTTAATATAAAAGTAAGTGAAAAAGAAAAAAAACTAACTCCAACCTACTTGTTTATTGTCCTTTTAAAAAATTAAAAAAAGGTCATTAAATAGCTCGCTATTTGCAGATTTTTTTAATTATTATAAGAACAAAAAACGGCGTATCTTGGTGTTACTTATTAATTCATTTTCACTAAGTGAAAATGAATTAATAAGTAACACCAACCTACTTGTTTATCTTGCCCTTTTAAAAAATTAAAAAAAGGTCATTAAATAGCTCGCTGTTTGCAGATTTTTTTAATTATTATAAGAACAAAAAAACGGCGTATCTTGATGTTACATATTAATTCATTTTCACTAAGTGAAAAAGAAAAAAACTAACTCCAACCTACTTGTTTATTTTGTCCTTTCAAAAAATTAAAAAAAGGTCATTAAATAGCTCGCTGTTTGCAGATTTTTTTAATTATTATAAGAACAAAAAAACGGCGTATCTTGATGTTACATATTAATTCATTTTCACAGAGTGAAAATGAAAAAAACTAACTCCAACCTACTTGTTTATTTTGTCCTTTTAAAAAATTTATAAAAGTCGTTAAATAGCTCGCTATTTGCAGATTTTTTTAATTATTATAAGAAAAAAAAACGGCGTATCTTGGTGTTACTTATTAATTCATTTTCACTAATAGTAAAATCAATAATAAATTATGGCATTTTTATTAATCAGTATTTTAGTGCTTAGACAAAAAAACTTCCAACTATTCTGTATATTACTGAAAAGTCGGGAAAACTTTTCTTGTGACAATTAACTATATGATTTTC
>JAOZTW010000875.1 GCA_029938985.1 Bacteroidales bacterium
AGGTGTTTTTCACCTTACTGCATTGGCGACATCAGTCAGGTGAAAAACACCTGACGGCGTGTGCAATAAAGTGTCCAACTTTACGTGGGTAGCCAGAATTTGGTAATAGCATAAAAAAATAATTACAGTGCAATTATTTATGAAAATTTAACACAAAAATTGTTGTTGTTGTTTTTCTAAATAATTGCACAGTTTAATTAATTTTTCAATTAATTATAATTTTGGGTTTTAAATTTGTTATCTCATGTTAAAAAATAAATATACGCTTGTGCCATTTATCTTATTTTTTTTTATAAGTTCGTTTGTAAAAAAACAAAATGTTATAACTAATTATGAAATAAATAAATATTCAAATACAGAACAATCCTTCCTTTCATTTGTAGATACAAATGACTTTATAAATACTTGTCATTTAGTATCTAATACTCTACATAATGATGAAAATTTCTATTCAATGCTTGATGTATTTGAAGAGTTAAATAATCAAAAAAATCCTAATGAATATAAAAAATTTATAAATGAAAACAAAAATTTTCTTATTTTTAATAAAATAAAAGATAATAATAATTTAATACATCAAACTGTAAACCTTAAAATTAATTTTTTATTTGCAAGTTTAGTTAATAAAAAAGGAGAAGTAAAAATAGCAAATAAACTTTATAATTTATTGACCAATGAAACAATGTTAAAAGAATTGGAAACCATGCTAATAAAAGAAGATTGTCATAATTTAGACACCTGCGACCTTGTTTCAATTCCAGAATACTTAATGATTTATTTTCCTATGTTTAAGTTTGTTCTCGTTCCTATTGTTTATCCTACAAATTATTTTAAAACAACAATAAATGACAAAGAAGTAATTATACAAGTTTGGAAAGGTTATTTTTCTGGTGTTTTAGGTTATCCTGGTGGCATAGGTGCAGAAGTAGGCTTATATCATCCAGTAACTTGGACAAAAAATTTGTGGTTTCCTGACTATAAACACACAGAAAATATTTCATTAAAATTAATACTTAAAAGCACTAACGAGTTAATATTTTCAGTATCAGATAATACTTGGTGGTTAAATAGTTGGACACAAAATTATTCAGGACTGCCATTAAAAGGTAGTGATTACATATTAGAATTTAGTGTGGCAGATTCTACTTGGCTCTGGTAATTAATATAGATAATTTACATTAAATAATATTTTCGTTAAATAAAAATTTAGTCTATTCATTTCACGATATTATCCTAAAAAAATAGTATATATTTTCTACATATTATACTTTACAACTACTTTTTTTATAAAAAACTTTTCTGTTGAAAAAATAAAGCCGATATCATTTTCTTGCTCATCATTTACTTTTTCAGTGTGCGGAAATTGTGCATAGGTGCGTTGATTGATTGACATTTTACTGTTAATTGACATTGTCAAAAAAGCAAACGATGGCGCAGCCCGAACCCGTTATCATTAATTGCAATTACAAAAATAAAAAAATAGACATTGAAAAAAGACTATTTAGAAAATATTGCCCAAAACTATGATTTACTTGTCCCAAAAGATAAAGAAACATTATTATTGCTAATATCTTTGTCTAAAAAAATTAAATCGGGAGAAATAGAACAGGAATTTTCACAACATGATTTTGAAACACAAAATATGGTACTGGTTCAGTTCAATTCTTGTCATAAATTTAATTCATTATTCTAATATTGAACAATTGTTCAAAAGAAAATGCAGCATTGATTATATTCAATTCAACAGCAGGAACTATTTTAGTTGTGTAATGTTTGTCAACAAAATTGTGTTTTATCCAAATTAAATTAAGTCTTTGCTGTAACCGTTCATTTTTCTTGGCGTAAGTATTTGTTTTTCGTCTGTAAGCCGCACATTTTCTTCGCAATGAAGCATTAAAAGCCTCTGTATGATTTGCGTGAATATCACTATTTTCAATATCATTTAATGTTTCAGGATGTTCGGGTTTGGGTTGTTGATATTTTGCCAGTTTTGGTCCACGTTTATGTGCTTGTGA
>JAOZTW010000876.1:0-601 GCA_029938985.1 Bacteroidales bacterium
GATTCTAATGTTGTTTAAAATAAATGTCCAGTTATTTATTAGAGGTGTTAATAGTGGTATAATGAACTATTTACATGATTATTCCAATTTTAATTTAGAGGTCAGAATGATACAATGATTCTTTAATAAGGTTTTTTAAAATAAAAAAAAGTGCGAACTACTTTTTAAGATTAAAGAAAAATTCAAAAAAATTTAATTTATTTTAATAAAAAGTATTATATTTGTATTTTAATATTTTTAAGGAGTTACAGTTAAATATTGTGATGGAGTAAAAAAATTGTAATCCTTTTATAAAAAAAAGGGCATGTTTCAAATAAATGAAAAATAGTTGACACTTTTTTGTTCTTTAAAAACCTTATTGCTATCAAATTAAATAAGGTAATAAGGTTTGTAAACCATGTAAATATTTTTTCTACTGAGGTTGAAACCAAAAAAAATAAGCTTTTAAATAAAGAAAAGCGTCAACTGATAAATGCCATTTTTACTTCAATAATGTTATTTTATCACAATATTTAAACTGTAAACCGTAAACTAATTTATACAAAACAATGGAAACAACACTAAAAGGTAGTTACAATTTTTCGGATATAAATTATAAAAT
>JAOZTW010000876.1:701-2011 GCA_029938985.1 Bacteroidales bacterium
GTTTGAAAATAAATGACTTAAAACAAATTTATATAAACCTACAAGCCGTAAAACACGATATACAAACCAAAAAATTTTAAACCAATGGAAACAACACTAAAAGGTAGTTACAATTTTTCGGATATAAATTATAAAATACTACGTAAGATAACTAATATTACATTATTAAGACGAGGAAATAAATTTGATGAGTGGTTTAATTATTCCTACAAATTAACAAAAGAAGAAGAAATTTTTTTAGAATGTCTGATAGACAAGGTATCGTTGTATTTTCAATTTTATAGAGAAGAAAAACAAAAAGCGAAATTTATTATTCCGCTATTAAATAAAATAGATTTTGACACCGAAAAATATAGTGACTGGTATGATTATTCAATATCTGGAATAGTAAACGGTTACAAATTGTCGGGACGCACAGACTTTATGATTGCAAGTGGAAAAATAGAACCAGAGAACCCATATTTTTTCATACAAGAATTTAAAAAATCTAAAACAAATTCAGACCCCGATTTTCAGGTATTAGCAGAAATGGCGGTTGCTTTAGAAATAAATAAAACAAATACTTTGCGTGGCGTTTATAATATAGGACAAAATTGGCGATTTATTATATTTGAAAAAACTGCCGAAGGAAAATATCAATACTACGAATCTGAAAGTTTTGATTGTTTGAAAATAAATGACTTAAAACAAATTTATATAAACCTACAAGCCGTAAAACATAAATACTGCAAATAAAAAGTAATATTTTAATTCACTGAAAATATACAATTTATGGTGTTTTTAGATAAACATACAAGAAATAAAACATAAATTCTATAAATAAATATCCAAAAAAAACGTTACTAAAAGATATGTGGAGATTTTAAAAACAAATAAACGAATAAAAAAGCTTGCATCTATGGAATTAAAATTTCAAATATTAAAGTTTTTTTTAATGCACCCTTTTTTTATCTTATAAAAGAATATTTTTGCAACTTTAAAAAAATGAAAAAAAAAGATGTATCTTGGAACTACTTATTATTTCATTTTCACTTAACAAAAAATTAAAAAATTCTTTCGCATGAAAAACTGAGGAATTGTCAAAAAACAACTTTGAAAACAGCTTCATTATTTCACTAATTTTAGAAAATAAAATAAAGTTTCAAATAATTCATTATTAGTAATTTGTTTTAAATCATAGAAATAGCAAACTAATTAAACAGTTTTCAAACTTATTATTTTCCAATTCTTGAACTTTAAAAATTATTTACCAATTAATTTAGGCATATTAAAATAAATAATTAACCAATTTAAGCGATGTTATTTTTATT
>JAOZTW010000877.1 GCA_029938985.1 Bacteroidales bacterium
CTCGAAAGTTGTGCAATGGATTGGAGTTTAATTTCACCTGCAATTTTCGGCTCACTTTTTCAGAGTATAATGGACAAAGACGAAAGGAGAAATCTTGGAGCACATTATACGTCCGAAAAAAATATCATGAAACTTATAAAACCGCTGTTTTTAGACGAACTTTGGGAAGAGTTTCACAAAATTAAAGGGAACTCTAAAAAACTTGCCGAATTTCATAAAAAAATCGGAGAACTTAAATTTTTTGACCCCGCTTGCGGTTCGGGAAATTTCTTAATAATTGCATATCGTGAATTGCGAAAATTAGAACTTGCAATTTTAGAAATAACATACAAAAATGAGCGTGTTACAAGTATAGAAAACATAATCTGGATAAGTATTGACCAATTTTACGGAATAGAAATTGACGAGTGGGCTTCACGAATTGCCGAAGTTGCTATGTGGCTGATAGACCATCAATTAAATATGCAAATTTCCGAAAAATTTGGAAGTTATTTTGTGCGTATTCCTCTTAAAAAAACGGCAAACATAATTCATGCAAATTCTTTACAAACCGACTGGGAAAGTCTTGTTTCTAAAAACGAACTTTCGTATATTTTGGGAAATCCACCATTTATTGGTTATTCATTACAAACAAAAGAGCAAAAGCAAGATATGAAACTTGTTTTTGGAAATATAAAAGGTGCAGGAGCATTAGATTATGTTACTTCTTGGTTTTTAAAAGCTGCAAAATATATACGAGAAACAAAAATAAAGGTAGCTTTTGTTTCCACTAATTCAATTTCACAAGGGGAACAAGTTGGTATTTTATGGAGTGAACTTATAAATAAGTATAATGTAAATATTTTCTTTGCCTACCGAACTTTTAAATGGAATAATGAAGCCAAAGGAAATGCAGCAGTTCATGTTGTAATTACGGGATTTTCAAATTTTAATATCAAAGCTAAAAAACTTTTTGACTTTGAAGATATTGCAGGAGAACCACAAGAAATTAAAGTTTCAAAAATAAGTCCATATTTAATTGAAACAGAAAATTATTTCATCAAAAAAATAAGAAAACCAATAAGTTCGGTAGTAGAAATGATGAAAGGAAGCCAACCTACTGACGGCGGAAATTTATTAATGAAAGATTTAGAAAAAATAAATTTCATTAGAGAAGAACCCAATGCTGAAAAATATATTAGACAATTTATTAGTGCAAGAGAGTTTTTGAAAGGAGAAAAACGTTGGTGTCTTTGGCTAGAAAATATCAGTCCCAAAGAATTAAAAACAATGCCATTGGTTCTTGAACGTTTAAATAAAGTCAAAGAAATGAGACAGGCAAGCAGTAAGATAGCTACACAAAAATGGGCTGATTTTCCGTCTCAATTTACTGAAAACAGACAACCAAAAGAGGATTATATTTTAATGCCTTCACATTCATCTGAAAACAGAAGATATATACCAATTGGTTTTCTAAAATCAGATAACATTTTAAATAATTCTTGTTTTTCTGTTCCTAACGCAACACTTTATGATTTTGGTATTTTAACATCTGAAATGCACATGACTTGGGTAAAATATACTTGTGGGAGAATTAAAAGCGATTACAGATATTCAAATACAATTGTTTACAATAATTATCCATTCCCGAAAGACATAAACGACAAACAAAAAGAGCGAGTAGAAAAAGCAGCACAAAAAGTATTAGACACACGTTTAGAATTTCCAGACAGCAGTCTGGCAGATTTATACGACCCTTTGGCAATGCCCCCAAGTTTGGTAAAAGCCCACAACCAGTTAGACAAAGCCGTAGATTTGTGTTATCGTCCGCAAGCATTTACAAATGAAAGAACAAGAATTGAGTTTTTATTTGACTTGTATAGTCAATATGTAACACCTTTGCAAGCTCAAATGGATAAAAAACAAAAGAAAACAAAACGTAAACGAAAAAAATCGTAAATTTGTAAAAAAAATCTAATATGAAATTTGAGTGGGACGAAAATAAAAATAAATCAAACCAAGATAAACA
>JAOZTW010000256.1 GCA_029938985.1 Bacteroidales bacterium
ACGAGAGTTGCAACTACAGTAAACCCTAATTATTTTATTTTTATAAAAAATGCTACTTTTATAAATTGGCAAACACTTGAATTTAAGAATACTAATATTCAAATAGAAGAAGTAATTAATGGAAAAATTAAATTTTCGGACTCCTTTACCTTTGAGAATGAAAAAGGATTAACAAACTCAAAAACAATTGATTGTAAGGGAATGTTTGTTACAAAATCTTTTGCAGTAGGTTATCATCATATTTATTCGGCACTCGCAAGAGGTATGCCCACTCCCAAAAAAATTCCTACTAATTTTTACGAAATATTAAAATATGTTTGGTGGACTTTGGATAAATTATTAGATAAAACCATGATTGAAGCAAGTGCTTTATCGTCTGCAATAGCTTGTGCAAAAGCTGGTTCTACCTTCGTGATAGACCATCATGCCTCGCCCAATTTTATTGAAAGTTCTTTGGAAGTAATAGCAAAAGCATTTGATCAAGTAGGAGTTAGTCATTTGCTTTGCTACGAAATTACCGACCGAGATGCTTTGCACAAATCAGATAAAGCATTGATAGAAAGTGAAAATTATTTGAAAAAAGAGCAAGCTCTTATTGGTTTACATGCAGCTTTTATTGTTGGTAATAAAACATTTAGAAAAGCCGCAGATTTAATGAAAAAATATAATTCGGGTATTCATATTCATGTAGCCGAAGATTTGTACGACCAAAAATATTCAATAGAGAACTATGGAAAACGAGTTGTTGAACGACTTAATGATTATGAGATTTTACAATCTCCCAAAACAATACTTGCACATTGTTTACATATTGATAAAAAAGAACGAGAAATTATTAAAAATTCAAATGCTTATATTGTACAAAATACTGAAAGTAACCTAAATAATAATGTTGGTTATTTTAATGCAGAAAATTTAGGAGATAAAATAATGTTTGGAACAGACGGTATGCACAGCGACATGATTCGCTCGGCTCAAAATGCTTTTTTTGTTGGACAAAGATTTGATAATATTAATTATTCAAGTGTTTATGAGCGGTTTAGAATGGCTCATAATTATTTGGCGAACAATAATTTTGCTGGCGATGGAGACAATAACTTGGTTGTTTTAAACTACCTCTCTCCCACTCCACTTAACAAAGATAATTTTTTGGGTCATTTTGTTTTTGGTTTAAAATCAAATGATGTTAAACATGTAATTTCAAATGGAAAATTGATTGTGGAAAATGGACTTGTAACAACTGTTAATGAACAAGAAATAATGAAATTTTCGCAACAAGAGGCAATTAAATTGTGGGAAAAAATGAAATGAAATTCAATGGAAATTCAGTTGAAATTCAAATTAAAAGACCTCAAATTATAATAATTTTGAGGTCTTTTATTTTAATATTCAGTTATGTAGTAAAACTTTGTTGTTTTAATAAATATCTGTATTTTAAGGTGTAAACCACTAACCACTAACCACTAACCACTTTTTTAGGTTTTGGTATTCCTATTTTAGTGGGATTTTCCACTTTTTCATTCAACAGAGCAATATCAATTACATCTAAAATATTTTCTACATGATGAAATTTCACTCCCTTTCTATAAATTTCCTTTATTTCATCAATATCATTTTTATTTTCAGTTGATAAAATAATTTCGTTTATACCTGCTCTCTTAGCTGCAAGTATTTTTTCTTTAATTCCTCCCACCGGTAAAACTGTTCCTGTTAGTGTGATTTCGCCAGTCATAGCAATATTTGGTTTCACTTTTCTTTGAGTAAACAGCGAAATTAGTGAAGTAGCCATTGTTATTCCTGCCGAGGGACCATCTTTTGGAATTGCTCCTTCTGGTACATGAACATGTACGTTCCAGTGATTAAAAATTTGCGAATGAATTTTAAATTTCCTGCAATGAGCTTTTGTGTATTCTAATGCAATTATTGCAGATTCTTTCATTACATTACCAAGATTTCCCGTTAAGGTTAGTTTTCCAGCACCTCTACTAATACTTGATTCTATGGTAGTTATCTCTCCACCAACAGAAGTCCAAGCAAGTCCTGTTACAATACCAGCAATTTTATTTCCTTGATATTTGCTTTTCGTAAATTTTGGAGATTTAAGCATTTCAATAATATCCTTTTCTTCTAAATTTACTTTTCTTTCTGCTCCAAAAGCTATTTTTTTGGCTGTTTTACGAACAAGCGAAGCAATAGTTTTGTCCAAATGTCTAACACCTGATTCTCTGGTGTATTTTTCAACTATAAATTCCAAAATCTTATTAGAAAATTTAAGCTGATTTCTTTTTACGCCGTGTGCTTTTAATTGTTTAGGAATTAAATGTTTTTTGGCGATTTGTATTTTCTCTTCAACAATATAGCCAGTTACATTTATCAGCTCCATTCTGTCCAACAAAGCACTACTTATTGTGTTTAAAGTGTTTGCTGTGGCAACAAACATTACATTAGACAAATCATACTCAAGGTCTAAATAATTATCATGAAAATTATTATTTTGCTCAGGGTCAAGCACTTCAAGCAAAGCCGATGCAGGATCTCCTTTAAAATTTGAACCTACTTTATCTATTTCGTCTAACACAAAAACAGGATTTGAAGAACCAGCTTTTTTCAAGTTTTGAATTATACGACCTGGCATTGCACCAATATAAGTTCTTCGGTGTCCACGAATTTCTGCTTCGTCGTGTAAACCACCAAGTGACATTCTGACATATTTTCTTTTTAATGCCTTTGCTATTGATTGCCCAAGTGAAGTTTTTCCAACTCCTGGAGGTCCGTATAAACAAATAATTGGAGATTTTAGGTCTCCTTTTAATTTCAATATTGATAAATATTCTAAAATTCTTTCTTTCACATTGTCGAGACCAAAATGATCTTTATCCAAAACTTTTTCTGCTTTGGGTAACTCCAATTGATCTTTAGTAAATTTTTCCCAAGGTAAATCCAAAATTACTTGCAAATAAGCTAACTGAATAGAATAATCAGGTGACGATTGATGTATGTGTTCTAATTTTTCAAGTTCTTTATCAAATCTTTTTGCAACTTTTTTATTCCATTTTTTCTTTTTCGCACGATTTTTATAATCTTTAATTTCTTGATTATTTTGGTCGTCTCCAAGCTCACTTTTTATGGCTTTTATGTGTTGCTTAAGAATATATTTTCGTTGTTCACTATCTAAATCTTTGTGAACTTTATAACCTATATCATCTTTTAATTCAAGTTTTTTCAATTCATAAGAAGCATATTCTAGCAATAGCATAGCTCTTTCTTTGAGTTCATTAATCCTCAATAGTTCTTGTTTTTTCTCTACCTCAAAATCTATATTTGAACAAACAAAATTTATTAAAAAAGCGGGGTCTTCAATATTTTTAACAGCAACAATTGCTTCGTCTGGCAAATATGGAGTTAGTTCAATAATAGAAATAGTTATATCTCTCAAATTACTTATTATAGCACCAAATTCTTTGTCATTGTCTTCAGGATATTCATCGTCTAATAAATCAACTTTGGCTACCAAAAATGGTGTTTCCTTAATTATTTTATTAATTTTAAATCTGCTTAAACCTTGTATAACAATTGATTTACTACCATCTGGCATTTCAAGTGTTTTGGCAATTCTCGCCATTGTTCCATATTCATATAAATCCGCAAATAAAGGATTTTCGTGTTTACTTTCTTTTTGTGCAACAACACCTATTATTTTATTCCCATTATATACTTTTTTTATTAATTTCAAAGAACTCTCTCGTCCCATCAAAATTGGTGAAACTATTTTTGGGAAAAAAACGCTATTTCTAAGGGGTAAAATAGAGAGTTTATTTGCCATTTTATCATGGTCGCTTTTATCAGATTCATCAGATAAATCAATTTCAATAGAATCAGGATCATCGTCAATTACATTTGAAATATAAAGGTCATCTAAATTCATTTTCATATTTATATTTTTAAGTCTTTTTGTCAAAAACAAGACAAAATGACAGATTGTTTATATTTGTTAATAACATATTTATTCTTTTAGAAAAAATAAATAATTAATTTTACAGCATTAATGAAATGTTATTAGTCTGTTAATAAATGATTTGTTAATAAAATAAATTATTTTTATAATAAAATTTATTTATTTTATATAGTAAATTTGTCAATTCTTATACCAAATTAAGTAAAAATTTCATTAAAATATTTTTCCACATACTTTTTAACTTCATTCATTTCAATTTTATGTCCAAGTTCATTTTCCATTGAGGTTATTCCTTTGTCTTCAAAACCACAAGGATTTATATATTTAAAATAGTTTAAATCAGTATTTAAGTTTAAAGCCAAGCCATGCATAGTAATTCCTTTGCTTACTCTAACTCCCAGAGCACAAATCTTTTCAGGTATTTTTTTATTTTTAAGCCAAACTCCTGAAGCATGTTCAAAACGTTCACCTTTTATATTATATTCTTTGAGTGTTCTAATAATAACCTCTTCTATATTAAAAATATATTTTTTTATAAGAATTGAAAAATTTGCCAAATCAAAAATTGGATAAATCACAAGCTGACCATAACCGTGATAAGTAATATCGCCTCCACGATTTGTTTTGATAAATTGTGCATTAATTCTCTTTAAAAACTCTTCATTTATCAGCAAATTGTTTTCATTTCCACTTTTGCCCATAGTATAAACGTGCGGATGTTCACAAAACAATAAATAATTTTTTGTTTTTTCAGATTTTGTTTTTATTTCAATATTTTGAAAAAAAAGTTTTTCTTGATATTCAAAAGCTTCGGCATAGTTAATTATTTGTAAATCTGTTGTTTTAATTATATTTTTCATAGTTTTTCCAAAAATATTTTTTTACAAATTTATTGTTTTTTTAAAAATAATGAAAAAAAAATTAGATATAAAGCATATTTTTTTTATTTTTATATTTTTAAAATTTTAAATTTTACATTATGACAAGATATTTTGACAAATTTGAATTAGAAATTATTGATAAAAAATTTGATATTGGACAAGATAATTCGTGCGAGCAAACCGCCGTTGTTACTTTAATAAAGGACAAGAAAGAAATTGAGAAAGTAGAGTTAGGATATGTTTCGCAACAAAACGTTTTTGATAAGATAAAAACAAGAAAAGATTTATTTTTTGATAATTGTTTTGTAGAAAATTTTTCGTTAGAAAATTATAGGATTCAAAACGAATTGAAAGAAACAAAATTAGTAACTTTAAGAAATTTTACTGCTTTAAACAGCCTTTTTGTTGCTGACGATAAAATCTGTTTTAAAAAAGGAAATTTTATTGGAAAAAAAGCTCATTTTTCAAAATCAATATTTTATGCAAAAAAAGTTGACTTTAGTGGAGCTAACTTTGAAAAATCTGATGCAGATTTTGAATATATTACATTTAATACCAAAGATTTAAGTTTTGAAAAATCTTATTTTGGAGACTATGATGTAGAATTTAAGAATGCAATATTTTATGAAGGAACAAAAAACTTTGAAGAAGTTACATTTAGAAAAGGAGACTTAAATTTGTTGAACTCCGAATTTAACAAAGGAGACATCTCATTTAGTGGTTCAAAGTTTGGAGCAGGGCGTACAACTTTTAGAATGTGTCGTTTTGACAAAGGGAAAATTGATTTTTCACGAGTAGATTTTGGTGGTGGCGAAGTTTCTTTTGAAAAAGTAGATTTTGGAGCAGGCGAAACCACTTTTAGATCAGCTAATTTTAGAGAAGGAAAAAAAGATTTTACCCGTTGTCGTTTTGGTAAAGGTAAAAAGACTTTTATTAATACAAATTTTGGAAACGGAAATATAACCTTTAAAAACTCAAATTTTGGTGATGGTAAAATAAACTTTAAATTAGCAAATTTTGGACAAGGTGATGTTGATTTTCACTTCTCAAAATTTGGAAAAGGAGATTTAACTTTTGAGCGAACCAAGTTTAACGATGGATTAATTAATTTTAGAGGAGCAGAATTTGGAGAAGGACGAGTTGTTTTTAATAAAAATGAAATTGGAAATGGAGATATTATTTACGAAGGCTCAGAAATGAAAAGTGGTACATTTCAAATGAAGTTAGGGGTTTTTGGAAACGGTACTTTTAATTTTGAAAATGCTCTTTTTGGAAATGTAGATTTTACCGTAGAAGAAGTAAATTTTGGAGAAGGAAAAGTATCATTTCAAAAATCAATGTTTAAATCAATTACTCTAAAAGCCTCACAATTAAACAATTATTTTGACCTACGAGTTAAAAGTTGTGGAAAACTTGATTTATCAAACACAATAGTAAAAGATATTTTGGATATTCGTTCTTTTGATTATAAAATTGATATTAAAGAATTAGATTTAACTGGTTTACGATTACTCGGACAAGTATATATTGACTGGGAAGCAACAAATGTAAAAAAGCTTATATATCAACAAGATAGTTCGTACAGAAATAAATCAGAACAATTTAGGTCGCTAAAAGAAAACTACCGTAACATTGGATTGTATCAATCGGAGGACGACGCTTATGTAGAATTTAAAAGAGCGGAAGCTTTGGCTGATTTAAAAGATGCTAAGAAGAAAAAATTACTTCCTAAACTTTGGGATTACTTTTCTTATTTTATGAAATGGCTTATTTTTGATAAAATGGGACTCTATGCAACAGACCCTGTTAGAGTTTTGCTAAGTATGGGACTTGTTTATTTTCTTTTTGCTACATTGTTTCTTATGAACGGAGTGCTTGGATTTGGTACTGTGGAATATGGACTTGATAACTACGTGTTAAACAATCCAATACTACGAACATTTTATTTTAGTGCAGTAACTTTCCTCACAATTGGATACGGAGATTGCTATCCTACGGGAATAAATAGAATATTGGTTGCACTTGAAGGATTTGCGGGTCTATTTATGATGTCGTATTTTACTGTTGCTTTTGTGAGAAAAATATTGAGATAAGAAATTAAAAATATATGATACTCAAAAACCCAATTCTATTAATTGTTGAGTTTTAGGCATATCAAAATAAATAATACTTATTGATGAATTTATTCGACTAGCCTAGGAAAAGTGAAAAAAAAAGTTTTAGCGAAGGAATAGCGAAGCAAGTACAAAGAATGTACATATTTAGCATGAAAAATGTGTAAAAACAAAAAATGAATTAACATAAATTAACAAATAAGAAAAACGATGGTAGTCGTTTTTTTTTGTT
>JAOZTW010000878.1 GCA_029938985.1 Bacteroidales bacterium
AAGACGGAATGTTGTATTTTGACAACTCTGAGCAGTATTTTAAAACAATTGCAATAGTTGGAAACATGAATGAAGAAGAGCTTGACAACTGGGAACAAGAACTTGGTTTTGTTTCATTAAGAACAATGCAAAATAATACAACTGTAGATCCACCAGATGCCACATTATTAATTGTTAACGGTAAAGGAAGTAGTAGAGGAGTAGGTAATAGGTGGGCAATTTTGCCGAAATAATTTTTATTTTTATAAATTATGAAAAATTTAATATTAACAATAATTACCTTTTTGAGCATTATGAGTGTTAATGCTCAAATAGGTATTGGAGTAAATAGTAGTATTGGTAGTGGTAATATTATTTTATTCTCTTCTTTTGATATTTCACATCCAAAAAAATATAAAAATACTATTTCTTATAATTTTGGTATTAATACAAATTACGTTATAAGTACCAAAATACACCTGAATGTAGAACTAAATTTTATAAAAAAAGGACATATTAATATTATTAATGATAGTGTTTATTACCCTGATGGATTAAAATTTATAGAAACAAATTATGATAACAATTTTTATATAGAAAATCCCATTTATGCAAATTTTTTATTGACTAAATATGTTGGTATAAATTTAGGATTTGTAAATAATATATTACTGTATAATAGTTTTTACAATGGTTACAATAAGTTAGTATCTTTTAAAATAGAAAATACAGCGACTAAAAGATATAATTTAGGTTTGTTATTAGGATTTTCTTTTAATCCAATAAAAAAACTTGATATTTCATTAAATCTAAAATCCGATTTAATGCCTTATTATAAAGATAGAAATACAAACTCACTTACACAGGGTTACAATTATGGTTTAATGTTATCTGTTAGTTATAATTTGTTTTCCTTTTAGAGGCGTTTTTTAACTTTGCCAAAATATAAAATTTTGGCAAAGTTATATAATTTATTAAAATGAACATAAAATCTATATTACTTGTTTTTTTTATATTTAATAGTTCAAATATATTTGCACAAATTAATTTTGGTCTAAAAACGGATATTGGAGTAAACGATTTCATAGTTATTCAAACAGACCAAAGCAGAACTCTTAATGTTACAAAAAAACAAAAAGAAGAAATACAATATCCATATTCATATATTGTGAAGTATGATTTAGGTGTTTTTTTGAATACACACTTGTTACATAGAGTAGATATTGAATTAAATACTTTATTTACAAGAAAAGGTAGTGGTATTAATTATTACGATGATGGAAGTGGTTTTATTATTAATAATTATAAAGAAGACTACATTTATTTGGAAATACCATTATTCTTAAAGTGGAATTTTACTAATTATTTTAGTAGTGATATTGGTATTTCAAACAATATTTTACTATATAATTTTCCGTCTAACTATATTTTCATGACAACCAAAAATAAATATAATTTAGGAATTTATACAGGAATGAATATACGTTTTATTGAGAATATTTTTTTCAACATCAGCTATCATTTGGATTTAAATCCTGTTGGAAGTAATAAATTTTCAAGTACTTATTTTTACAATCACTCGGTAGCAATTGGTTTAAAGTACAATATTTTTTCAATAAAACGGAATTCTTAATGAAAAAGAAAAATAACTAAGCCCAATAATCTATTTGTTTATTTATTTTAATATGCTTAAAGAGTTAATATATGAATAAAAATCATTTTATAGTCTTATTTTTGACAATAATACTAATTTATTCTTGTCAAAAACCTTTAGAAATTGACTTTCCTAAACAAACTCCGTTATTAGTTGTAAATTGTTTGTTTGCTCCTGATAGTCTTTTTGTTGCACGAGTTAGCCACACCGCCCAAACCAACGACAGTAGAGACCTTAGCATAACAGACGCAAACTGCGAAATATGGTTGGACGACAAAAAACTTGCCACTCTATCACACACCCAAAACGGATTTTATAGCAATGCAAACATAAAGCCACAAGTAGGCAAAGCATATACAATAAAAGTTACACAC
>JAOZTW010000257.1 GCA_029938985.1 Bacteroidales bacterium
GATTTTTACAAATCATTGATAATCATCACAAAATGAACACAAAAACTTTAGTTGACTAATACGGTAATTCTGAATTAGGAATTAAGAATTGGTTTACACCTTAAAAAGAACATATTTCATTTATGGTTTACATTTTTATCAGTTGCCATGTCCTCTATGGCGTGGATTGATTAACTACTTATTCCAGATTTGATTTCTAAATTTGGCGTTTTTCATAAATGCAAATTACTGCGTTATTTTGATTATTTTAAAATCCTCATTTACAATAAGTAAACTGCGGTATTTAAAAAATAAAAATGCCTTGTACTTTACACTTATGAAAAACGCCCTAAATTTATAATATAAATATCAAAACTGGAATAATAAATTGAAATTTAATAATATATGAGTTCACAAATGTTTTAATAAGATTGGTTCATGAAATTTAAAAATTTATATAAAATATTAATATTAATATTGTTAATTGCATCTAATAGTTTTATTGAAATTCAAGCTCAATCTTTAAAACATCAAAGATGGAGAATGTTGTTCTCGGTTGGAGCTTCAAATTTTATGGGAGATTTAGGAGGAGGTGTTTCTGAGGCATCTCATTTTTTTGGATACAAAGACATAGATTTTAAATCAACTCGTTATGCTTACAGATTTGGGCTTGAATATAAGGTTGTAAGGGGACTATCTTTTATGCAAGAATTTACCCTAACAAGGCTTTATGGTAACGATATTTATTCTGAAAATTTATATCGTCAAAATAGAAATTTGCATTTTAAATCTACAATTTGGCAAACCTCTTTACAGATGCGATATTATTTTATTAGAGAAAAAGAAATTGCAAGGCACACATTTAGAGGTTTTGGTGGGTTTCAAAATTTATCAGCATTTGTTATTTTAGGAGGAGGAATTTTTTATTACAACCCAATAGCAGAATACGAAGGCGAGTGGTATAATTTGAGAGATTTTGGAACAGAGGGACAAGGTTTGAATGATACCAAAATATACAAAAAATATGCTTTTAGTATGCCAGTTGGAATGGGTTTTAAATATATTTTAGATAGAGATTTTACTATTGGAATGGAACTGGTAAATTATTATACTAATACTGATTATATTGATGATGTGCATGGAGATTATTATTCAAATTCTGAAATACAAGCAAGTTATGGAGACATTGCGGCTGCACTTGCAGACCAAAGAATAGACAATACAATTGGAAGTAAAGAGAATTTTGAGAATAAAAGAGGTGGCGATGGTTACAATGATTCTTTTTTGCTTTTACTTGTAAATATTACTTATCATATAAGAAATTAAAAAAAAACTAAAATAATTTGCTTTTTGTTAAATATAAATTACTTTTGCACTATGAAATTTACTGAAAAATTAAAAATAGGAAAAAAAAATTCTAATTATCCAAATATTAAGTTAGAATGGATAGAGCATGTGTTTAACTCACCAGATAATGAAGAAATATTAGAAGATGGAAGAATTAGACGATATGCAAGAATTAATGAAACAGGTAAAAAAATTAGATTAACAATTTTGCAAAAGCAAAAATAATTTGATTAATACCTAAAAAAAACCGCTTCTTTAAAAAAGAAACGGTTTTTTTTTATTTAATTTTATTAATAATTATATTTTTGTATTTTTATAAAAAATATAGAATTAGGAATTGGTTTACACCTTAAAATTTAATAATCGTTTATACTTTAGTAAGGCATATTAAAACAATATATATAAAATCCTAAAACCTAATTTATTATTTGACAATTCCTAAATTATTTATTGGTTCATAGTTAAATATTGTGATAAAATATACTTTTATTTAAAATAAATAAATTAGGTTAAAGTAAAAGGCGTTTTTCATAAGTGTAAAGTATAAGGCATTTTTATTTTTTAAATACCGCAGTTTACTATTGTAAATGAGGATTTTAAAATAATTTAAATAACGCTGTAATTTGCATTTATGAAAAATGCCAAGTAAAGACATCTCAATATTTGACTGTAAACTGTTATTTATTTAAAAAATTCTATGTACCTTCAAACCTTGGTTTGGAGTTACACTTTGGCTACCATTAATTTACTCAACCAAAATTTTAAAAAAATTAATATAAAATATGAACAATTATAAAACAATAAAATTTGAAAAAAATGGAGATATTGGAACTGTTTTGCTTAACAGACCAAAAATTCATAATGCCTTTAACGAAGTAATGATTTCTGAACTAATTGATTGTTTTAAAAAAATTAATGAATTACAAGATGTTAGAATTATTATACTAAAAGGTGAGGGAAAATCATTTTGTGCTGGAGCCGACTTAAATTGGATGAAAGGAGTTGCAGGATATTCTTATGAGCAAAATTATCACGAAAGTTTGCAATTATCATTGTGTTTTTATGAAATTTATACATGCAAAAAACCTACAATTGCAATAGTACATGGTGCGTCTATGGGCGGAGCAAACGGTTTGCTGGCATCTTGCGATTTTGCTTATTGTGATGATAATACTACTTTTTCGTTAAGTGAAGTAAAAATAGGAATTGTACCTGCCTGTATATCACCCTATGTGGTAAAAAGAGTAGGAGAGTATGGTGCAAGAGACCTAATGCTAACAGGACGAAGAATTAAAGGAAAAGAAGCAGAACATTACAAGTTGGTTAACAAATCTTTATCAGCCGATGAACTTCAAAATCATGTTGATATGATAATAAAAAATTTGCGAACAAGTGGACCTGTTGCTATGTCGCATTGTAAAAATTTACTTTACGATATTTCAAATAAACTTTCTATAAACGAGGCTATTAAAAGTACTGCTAAAGTTATTGCAGACATAAGAATGTCGGAAGAAGGACAAGAAGGAATGAATGCTTTTTTGCAAAAAAGAAAACCAAATTGGGTTGAATAAATGAAATTCAGTATTCAATTGAAATTCAGTTGAAATACGGTTGAAATTCGGTTGACACATTTTTATCAGTTGCCACGTGCTTTAGCTCGTGGTTACATAAAACACCTCATCGGGCTTTAGTCCAATTTGCTGAAATTTATATAGGATACCTGTTTAAAGTTTTAAGATAAAATTTGTGTTAGCATTTTCATACAATACTTGAAAAATCAATGAAAAAAATTGTCTGATTCACCTTTGTGTGAGTAGCCTAAAGTAAATTATACACAATATAAACTATCTTTTTTACAAAATAAATTATATTAAAATAAAAATACATGAATTTTACACTTTATCCAAATAAATTTTATCATTTAACTTGTGTTTCACAACAAAATACCAAGTTTTTTATACAAGAAAAGAATTATATTTTTTTTTTAGAGAAATATTTTTATTACTTGCAACCTATTGCCGAAACTTTTGCATATTGTTTACTTCCCGAAAGTATAGATTTATTGATAAAAACAAAACCAGAAAAAGAATTTTTGTCTTTTTTTAATTTTGAGGTAAATAAAAATAATTCAAGTTTTTATAATAAATTTATAACAAAATATATAAACAAGCAATTTGATAATTTATTCTCGGATTATGAAAATGAATACAGTCAAATTTTTGGAAATAAAAATATTTTTTCTAATGCTAATATTAAAACAGAATCAATTAAAGACACAAAAATATTTATTAATACATTAAAAAAAATACACTTAAAACCAGTTGAAAATAAATTAGTTGAGAAGATTGAAAAGTGGGAATTTTCTTCCTATAATTCTTTCTTTTTAGAAACAGAACCACAAATAAAAATAAAAACAATAATTGATTATTTCAAAAATATTTATAATTTTAGAGATTTTCATAATTCATAAAATATTAATTTCAAATGCACATATTCAACAAAATACTTATTGCAAATAGAGGAGAAATAGCAGTTAGGGTAATTAAATCTGCTCAAAAACTTGGTATTCAAACTGTTGCTATATACTCAGATATTGAGGAAGATGCTTTACATGTAAAGCTTGCAGACGATGCTTATTGTATTGGAACATCTGATTTATCAGATAGTTACCTAAATTATGACAAAATAATTGCCTTGGCTAAAACAACCAATTGTGAAGCTATTCATCCTGGTTATGGTTTTTTATCCGAAAACCCTGATTTTGTTGATGCCTGTAAAGAAAATGATATTGTTTTTATAGGACCTCACAAAAAAGCCGTTTTGATGATGGGAAACAAAATTGAGGCTCGTAGCCTAATCAAAGAAATAGGAATTCCTTATGCCGAAGGAAAAACTGGAACAAAAGAAGAGCTTTTGGAATTTGGTAAAACAGCAATTTTTCCATTATTAGTAAAAGCTGCTGCTGGTGGAGGTGGAAAAGGTATGCGTATAGTGCGAAGTATCAAAGAATTAGAGCAAGCCATAGAAAACACAAGTAGAGAGGCATTAAACTATTTTGGCAATGGAGATGTTTTTGTTGAAAAATTTATTGAAGACCCCAGACATATTGAAATTCAGATAATTGGAGATAATCATGGAAATGTTATTCACTTATACGATAGAGAATGTTCTCTACAAAGAAGATACCAAAAAATTATTGAAGAATCTCCTTCGCCTTCGATAAATCAACAAGTTAGGGAAATGATGGGAGCTGCGGCAGTCGAAATAGCAAAAAAAATAAATTATAATAATGCTGGAACAATAGAATTTTTGGTAGATAAAGAGCAAAATTTCTATTTTTTAGAAATGAACACTAGAGTTCAAGTAGAACACCCAGTAACAGAAATGGTTACAGGAATTGATATTGTTGAACAACAGTTTTTGATAGCCGCTAATAATCCTCTTAAAATTAAACAAGAAGATGTAAAACAAAACGGTCATGCTATTGAAAGTAGAATATATGCAGAAAATCCTTCAAATAATTTTATGCCATCACCTGGTGATATGATTTTTTATAAAGAACCAAGTATTGAGGGAATTAGGATTGATACTGGCATCGAAAAAGCTTGTACAATTCATCCAAATTTTGACCCAATGATTGC
The DNA here is from genome assembly GCA_029938985.1 of Bacteroidales bacterium. Lineage (GTDB taxonomy): Bacteria > Bacteroidota > Bacteroidia > Bacteroidales > JAOZQN01 > JAOZQN01. Next base: position 4,968 of record JAOZTW010000257.1, read on the forward strand.
TAAATTAATTATTTGGGGCGCTAACAGAGATATTGCAATTAATAAATCTATTCTGTCGTTGCAAAATTATATTATTCATGGTATTGATACAAATATAAATTATTTAATAGGTTTATTATCAGATGATAACTTTATCAATAATACAATATCAACCACTTTTTGTGATAATAATTCAAACTTAATAATTGATGCAATAGAAAATGAAAAAAAATCAATAGCTAATAATTTACCATTGATAGCATTTTTACTTTATGATTTTAATAAAAATTCAGACAATCAGAATAATAGCATCTGGAATAAAATCGGATATTGGCGAGAAGTAATGGAAATAAAAATGACTGTTGATGAAAAGGAATTGCTTGTTGTATTGAAAGAAATTGAAAAGAAAAGAGTTATTATACAAATAGAGAACGAAACTTTTGACGTACATTTGAATACAATAGAAAAAAATAAAATAATATTTGCAATTAACAACTCATTTCATCAAGCTTATATATCTGATTTTCACAAAGGTAATACTTTCGTTACCATTAAAGGGATTTCATTTAATGTTAGTCGTTTAGATGTTCTTTATCAACTTACAGATTTTTTCCAACCAGAGAAAGCTGCAGGTTCAGATTCTGATTTTGTAGAAGCTCCAATGCACGGAAAAATAGTTGAAATAAAAGTTAAAGAAGGAGACACGGTAGCGAAAGACGATGTTTTGTTTGTAATTGAAGCAATGAAAATGGAAAATAATATTGAAGCTAATAAAAGTGCTGAAATAGAGACAATTAATATGAAAGTTGGAGATTCAGTAAAAACAGGCGATGAATTAATTATTTATAAAAAAAGTGAAAAGTAATTAAATCTCATTTATTTTCTTGCAAGATACTGTAACACTGTTTTATATAGTATTTGCAATTTTATTAAAAACAATTTCAATAAATTTGTAAAATACATACAAAGCGAATAAACGGCTACCCACGTAAAGTTGCACGGTCTAAAATATCGACTATCCACGTAAAGTTGGACTGTACTGAAAATATGAGCAACACGTTAACAAGTACCTATCGGCACGTTGGCAAGTGTTGAATTTAAAATTGTCTAACTTTACGTGGGTAGCCAAAATATCTGATTATAACTAATTTTGTTGAAAAATAAAAATCAGTCTAATCTGTGTTATCCGTGTTCCAATTTTTGCGATGATAGGAACACAGATAACACAGATTCTACAGATTAACACAAATTTTGTTATTTTTTTATAAATTATCTATGATATAATTTACTGAATATCAACAAACTGTAATTTCAACAAAATCAGTTATAATCAGTTTATTTAAAATAAAATACAATCTTTTATGAGTAAAGCGTTCACGCTTTACTCGTTTGATTATCAGTTAGTTTTACGTGTAAAGCGTGGACGCTTTTCGCATAAAAGTATATTTTATCACAATATTTGACTGTAAACCAAAAAATTATATATTTCTATCAATATATTTTGTACTTCTGGTGCAAAAATAAAAAAGACCTCAATTGTCTATAAGAGCCAAATTTTAAATACTTTTACTGCCAAACAGACCTACCGTCCTTAATAGAAAAAAACTGAGATTATCTAAAACTAAATTCAAAATTTTAAAAATAATTAACAAATTAAAAAAAGATTTCATAAAAATATTGTGATTTGTATCATCAGTTTAATTTATATACATAGTTACACATTAGGTTGCATCAAAAAAGTTATTTTAGAAACCTTTTTGATTATATTTCGTTCAAAATGATATATTAATTAAAAGAAAATTATTAATTTTGAAACTTCAAAAAACTTAGTGGAAATGAAATAATAAGTATGCAATGATACAATTATTCAATGGTTCAATTATTCAATGGTTCAATTATTCAATGGTTCAATTATTCAATTATTCAATGGTTCAATTATTCAATGGTTTAATGGTTCAATGGTTCAATTATTCAATGGTTTAATGGTTCAATGGTTCAATGATACAATTAAATGATTATAAACCAATAGATTAAAAATACAACTGTGTGAAAATTTTTGTATGGGTACTTAATTAATTTTTCATTTTCACTTAATTAACAACTAAAGTTTTTGCTTTCATTTTATATTGATTATCAATAATTTATAAAATTAATTTTACTTATATACTATTAAAATAATATTATAAAACACTTATAATAAGATAATTACAAATGCAATTACCAAAATAGTATAA
>JAOZTW010000258.1 GCA_029938985.1 Bacteroidales bacterium
CTTCAAATGTAGGAAATCAAGTTGTTGACATCTCCTCTGATTTACAGTATATTGTAGCAGGTTCGTCAGGGCGAGGTGGAGTTACTATTTATGATATTAAAAATAATACAGACTTTAAATTAGTTAATTCGCATTTGAATGTGGGAGCGAGTACAGTTAGATTTAGTGCTAATAGTAAGTATGTTGTATCAGGAAGTTACGATGCAGATGTTCATATTTGGGAAACCACAAACTGGACAGAAGTACATGATTTGAGCGACAATACCTGTTCTGTTTCTTCGGTTGTATTTAGTAAAGACGATAAACTATTTGCCTCGGCCACAGAAGGTAGTGCAGTTAAAATTAGTGATTACGGCATAAATGTATGGAATACAGAAACAGGAGAATTTATATGTAAATTATTAGGACATAATCAGGCTGTTAAAGGTGTTGCATTTTCGGGCAAACAAAATATGCTTTATAGCGGAAGTGTTGATGGTATGATAAAAATATGGGATTTGGATAGTTGCAAAGAAATAGCTACTTGTATAGCAATTGATTACGAAGATTATATTTTTATGACACCAGACTATTACTATACTGGCTCGCCAAACGCACTTAAAGGTGTTGGTTTTAAGATAGATGGTACAAAATTATATCCATTTGAGCAATTTGATCTTCGTCTAAACAGACCTGATATAATTGCCGAAAGAATTAATCTTGCATCAACCGAATTAATAGATGCTTTCAGGCGGGCGTATATTAAAAGACTCGAAAAAATGGGTTACAACGAAAGTATGTTCAATAATGATTTTAATATTCCAGAAGTAGAAATTATTAATAAAAATGAGTTTGATTTTAAAATTAACAAAAATAAAATAAGCTTAAATATTGCAGCAAACGATGAAAAATATGAAATTGATAGAGTAAATGTTTGGATAAACAATATTCCTATTTATGGTAGAGATGGTTTAAGTTTTAAAAGTGAAAATTTGAATTCAATTAATAAAAAAATATACTTAGATTTGAATGAAGGACGAAATGTAATTCAAGTTTCGGTGTTGAATAACAAAGGAGTAGAGTCGTTAAAAGAGACCATTGAAGTGCTTGCTCCTATTACAAATAAAAAACACGATTTATACATTATATCAATTGGTGTGTCTCAATATGCAGACAATTCAATGAACCTAAAATATGCGGCAAAAGATGCTAATGATGTTGGAGTGTTGTTTAAAGATGAGTCAAAAATATTTGAGAACGTACATATTATACCTATTTTAGATACCAATGCAACCAAAGAAAATATTTTTGCAACAAGAAGTATTTTGGAGGACACAAAAATAGATGACATGGTTATTATATTTTTTGCAGGTCATGGCATGTTGAGTTACGATTATAATTACTATTTTGCAACCACCGACATAGATGTTTACAAGCCCGAAGAAAGAGGCTTTGGATACGAAGAATTGGAAGAATTGGTTGATAATATTCCTGCTCGTAGAAAAATAATTTTTGTAGATGCTTGTCATAGTGGAGAAATTGATATAGATGAATATAACAATGTTATGGTAGAAATAGATGATAATGTATATTCTCGTGGTGTAAATAGCACTCGTTCTTCTTATTCAAAAATAGGTTTGAACAATTCATTTAGCCTTATGAAAGAATTGTTTTCTGATTTAAGACGAGGAACTGGAGCAGTAATAATTTCTTCTGCAGGTGGGGCAGAGTATGCCTATGAGTCTAATAAACTGCAAAATGGAATTTTTACTTATGTATTAATCAATGGAATTAAGACAATGGAAGCAGATGCAAACAACGACAAAGAAATTTCGGTTGTAGAACTTAAAAATTATGTTATTTTTCAAGTAGGAAAAATAACAAAAGGACGACAGAACCCCACAGTAAGAAGAGAAAACGTTGAATTTAATTTTAATGTTTGGTAGCAGAAAAAACATTTTTTTAAAATAAAAATTTTAATAAATAAATAATGAAAAAAAAATCAATTTTAATTCTCTTATCATTAACAATGATAATTGCGTGTAAAACAGATAGAAAGAACGAACCTTCAAAAATAACATTTGATTTTTCGCAACAAGTATATAAAACGAGCAAACCATTAACTCGCTGGTGGTGGTTTGCAGATTCTATTAAAGAAGAAGATGTTAAATTTCAGTTAGATAGAATAAAAGAGTATAATTTTGGAGGTGTAGAAATAGCTTGGGTGTATCCACTTAGTCGAAAAAGATTTAACAAAAAAGGAGACACAGTTTACACAGCTCGCTATGATTGGTTGAGTAAAGATTGGCAAAATATTGTTTTGTTTACCAAAAAATATTGTGATTCTATTGGTTTGCAATGCGATTTTACTTTTGGTACAGGTTGGCCTTTTGGCGATTCTTTTGTGAAATTAGAAAATTCTACACAAATGTATGACAGCGAAGACAATAACTATAAAAATACTTATAGTGTTTCGTGGGAGCATCCTCGCAAGGGATACATACTTAATCATTTGAGTGAAAATGCTTTTAAGCAATATGCAGAAAAAATGGGAGGAGCATTAAAACCTGCTTTGGCTGGTTCTAAATCGTGTTTATTTTGTGACTCATGGGAGGTGGAAACTCGCAAGATTTGGACAGATAATTTTGACGAAATATTTGAGAATAAATATGGTTACAAGCTTGTTCCATACATGGAAAATATTTATGACAAAAAAAATGCAGATATTCATTACGATTATATGAAATTGGTGTCTGAAATGGTAATAAATAATTTTTATTCCCAGCTAACAAGTTGGGCTAATAAAAATAATTCATATTCTCGTTCACAATGCTCTGGTGCTCCAGTGGATATACTAACTGCTTATGCCTCACAAGATGTTCCAGAAAGTGAAGCTATGTTATACGAACCACACTTTTCGTTTATACCACATTCGGCGGCTGTACTTGCTGGCAAAAAAATTATTTCTTCCGAAACTTTTACATGTACTTATGGTTTTCCGAAAAGAGATTCGCTTGGTAAAATTGATTATAGAAATTTGAAAAATGAACAAACTGCGGATTTAAAGCTTGTTAGCGATGCCCTTTTTGCAAATGGTGTTAATCAAATTATTTGGCACGGAATGCCATTTAATCCGATTGGTGTTGATTCTGTTTCGTTTTATGCAACAGTTCATGTTGGAACAAGTGGAAAATTGTGGAGCGAAATCTCTGATTTTAATACATATATGGAAACTGTTAGTGGATATTTGCGACTTGGAACTACGTATTCTAATGTTGCGGTTTATATTCCGCAAGAAGACGCTTGGATAGGACAAGAAATGGATAATCCTGAACCTCAAATGCCTTGGGCGTGGGGAGATTATGAAATGAGAGACGTTAAGTTTCCTGAAGAATTAAATGGATATCATCCTTTGTGGATAAATAACCATTTCTTGGAAAAGTCCAAATATGAAAACGGAAAATTGACAGTTGGTGATGCAAATTTTTCTACTCTATATTTAGACGTTGATTTTATTGATATTAAGGCGTTAGAACGAATTTATGAATTAGCCAAACTGGGCTTAAATATTTGTTTGAAAAAAAATCCGAAACAAGCAGGATTTATAAAATCTCCTGATTTTGAAAATATTTTTGAAGATTTAATGAAATTAAATAATGTGAAAAATAATTTTGATGAAATTCATAATCAAAAACCACTGGTAACAGGCAACAATCTACCTGATTTTATTTGTAAACAATATAAAGATAGTTATTTTATTTTCTTCTCAAATCCTAAAAGTAAAAATCTTAGTCTTCCACTTTCTTATGGGCAATCGTTTACAGAACAGTCTGTTGAAGAAGATATTACTATAAATATTTTTGATAAAAATATAGATTACAAACTAAATTTTAATCCATATCAATCTATTTTAATAAGAATAGATAAAAACGGAGAGATTAACGAAATAGATATTAATTATACTCCTCAAACACCTGATGTTAAAGCTAAATAGTTTTTTCGTATTGGGTATATTAACTCGCTTTATTCATGAATAATCGTTATGAAAAGTATAAATAACAAGAAATAAGGTGGACACAGAGATTTTTCGGCATTTTTGCTATTGAGCAGGCTTGTATAAATAGTCGATTCCATTAACATATTTGGAGTTTTTTGTCATACGAAAAGGAAATTTTGAAGAAATACGAGATGCTTTTTGGTTGTGATTATCATCATATTTTAATTCAACAATAATATTTTTATTATCAGTGGAATAGTCTATAAATGAATTGTTTAAATTATTTATTCTATGATATTCAACATCTGTATCAACGGTAACACGAAAATCTTTTGAAAAATCTCTATAATAACATCGTTTATATCTATTTAACAGAGTTGGATATAATGCTTTCATATCTTCTTGCACCCATTCGGGTAAGTCAGAATTTGTAATAATATCTTTAATATTCTTGGACGTAAATTTTTTATTTAATGTAAATGATTGGAGAGGAAAGGATTTTTTTGTTCCAAGTAGCCCTTTTTTTATTTTTATTTCAAGTATTGGAGTAGAAATTTCACCAAAAAGTTCATTATACCACCGTATTCTATATTTTCTTCTATGCGATTTTCCTATTGCATTGTCGCTGTAATGAGTAAGATTTTGTGTGTCAAAATAAATGTTATTTATATAGCGTGGAAAAAATAAATCTTTAAAATAAACAGGATGATTTTTTATTATTGCATCAATTCCTTGAAAAGACAAGTTTGATACTGCAAATTTTCGTTCGTATCTGTAATTATCTAAAGTGCTATAATTAGCTATTTTAGTAGTTTGCGACATCAAAAAATGGTTTTTAAATTAAATAACACTGGAATTAAGAATTAGGAATTGATTTACACCTTTAAAATTAAGTTATTAAAAACATTAAAAAAACTTATATTACAACGCTATTAGTTAATTCTTAATTTCTAATTCCTAATTTTTTAAACATTATTGTCAACAAAAGCAACATTTGTTGATTTGCTTATCAAATCAATATCTTTTTTAAAAGCTTGAATATTGTTTATTTTTTTCACATCAATATAAAAAGATGCTTCAAGAGTAGTTTCTGTTTCATCAAATCTTTTTAATTGACTTTTTTTAAAGTGTTTTTGTACTAAATCTGTTATTTGATCAAACTCTATATTTTTAGGACTGGTATTTATTGTTAGAAATAAATTTTGAAATTCATTTTTATTTTTTGTAATTAAAAATCTAACCCAAATTATTGTAAATAATATTAACGATGATAATACTGTTACAACAACTTGATTTGCTCCCATACCGAGACCTATGGCAATAGTAAAAAACAGATATGCAAGCTCTTCTGGTTCTTTTATTGCTGCTCTAAAACGTACTATAGACAATGCTCCAACCAAACCAAGCGATAATGCTAACGAAGTTTTTACAATTGCAATTATTACCATTGTGGTAAAAGCAGTTAATATAAAATTTTTAGCAAAAAGTTTTTTGTTCGAAAGCGAATATGCACACTTATAGTATGTAAACTCTAAAATTAATGCTAAGGCAATCAATATTGCTGAATTGATTAGCAATTCCTGAATATTAATTTGAGCATTCTCTGTTATCAGAAACTTCTGAAATAATTCCCATTTATTCATAATATAATTTTTATAATTTTTAGAAGTTGCAAAGGTATATTATTTATTTAAAAAAAAAAAAAAAGTTCTAATTTTGCCATCAATTCAGAAAAAAAAGGGGTTTAATGAAAAATATTAAGATAAAGCATATTTAATATATCCTTGTTATGCATAAAACTTCCAATCATAACACGTATATTTGACTGAATATAAAATATATAAAACATAGATGCTTTACGCATAAAAGATTGTATTTTAATAAAAAAATGAATTATATTAAAAAAAAGACTTCACAAAATTTGACATTTAACCAATTTAATTTTTTATTTTAGGCATATTAAAATAAATAATTTTATTAATTTTGATTTTTTTTGTAGCGTTTTTATATTTCTTCTCGTATAGACAAATATACAAATTAGTCTAAAATAATAAAATTATGAAAAATTATCAGATTTCAATATTAGTAATTATTCTTATGTTTTCGTTTGCTTCGTGCAAAAAAAATGGTATAGAAGAAGGATTAAATCCAAAAAACATAAATCTTTCGTTAAAAGATAAAAAACTTGTGAAGGCAGATAACAAATTTGGTTTTGATTTATTAAAAAAAATAAATGAATCAGCAATAGAAGGAGAAAATATTATGATTTCACCAATTAGTATTTCTCTCGCTCTATCAATGACTTACAACGGTGCAAACAGCACAACAAAACAGGCGATGGAGGAGACCTTAAATTTGTCAGATTTGAGTGTAGAAGAAATAAATAAATCGTACCAAAAAATAATTTCAGAATTAATAAGTGTTGATGATAAGGTTAACCTAAGTATTGCTAATTCAATTTGGTATAGAAATGGTTTTAATGTACTTGATGATTTTCTTTCGGTAAATAAACAATATTATGACGCAAAAGTAGAAGCTCTTGATTTTTCAAATTCTAATTCCAAAGATATAATAAATAGTTGGGTTGCAACAAATACAAACGACAAAATTACTGAAATTATAAACACCATAGATCCTGCAACAGTAATGTATTTGATTAATGCTATATATTTTAAAGGAGTGTGGCACTATCAATTTGAAGAAAGTGAAACAGTTGCACAGCCTTTTTTTCTTAGCAACGAAACAAGTATAGAAACTCAAACAATGTCGTTAGCTGCTGATTTACAATATGCAAACAATAGTTTGTTTCAGGCAGTAGAATTACCTTATGGACAAGGAAATTATTCAATGATGCTGTTTTTACCACAATCAGATATTAGTACAGACAATATAATTAATCAACTTTCGGAAAATAATTGGGACGATTGGCTTAATGATTTTAGTTTGCAAAACTCTGTAAATGTGCATTTACCAAAATTTACTTTTGAATATGAAAAAACTTTAAACGAAATTTTATCTGTTCTTGGTATGGAAATAGCTTTTGGTGGTAATGCTGATTTTTCAAAAATTAATGCAGATGGCGGTTTGTATATTTCGGACGTAAAACACAAAACATTTATTGAATTAAACGAAGAAGGTACTGAGGCAGCAGCAGTTACTTCGGTTGATATTAATTTAACTTCT
>JAOZTW010000259.1:0-1708 GCA_029938985.1 Bacteroidales bacterium
TTCAATGATACAATGGTTCAATGATACAATGGTTCAATGATACAATGGTTCAATGGTTCAATGATTCAATGAAACAATTATGTGACTATAAACCAGTTGATTAAAGAAATACAATTGTGTAATTTTTTTTGTATGAGTATTTAATAACAAAAATAACTTTATTTAAGTTGGTCAATTATTAACTTAACAGAAATGTAACTCCAAGCTACTGCTTGGAGAAACGTAGAATAGTAGCAAACATGTCAGACAAATTATTTGATTGGTAGCCTATTCGTAGATTCTCCAAGCTGGAGCTTGGAGTTACATTTTTCATGAACAAACCCTGTATTTTAATATGCCTTAGTGAAAAAGAATTAAATATTTATTTATAATTATGAAAAAATCAAATAGAATAGAATTAAAAAAAGAATTATGCAGTTCTATAGAAAAAGATGTAATTGCCTTTTTAAACTATAAAGAAGGTGGTATTATTTATATTGGCATTGACACAGAAACAGGTAAAGCTGTTACAGTGAAAGAAATTGGAGAAAAACAAATTCAAATAAAAGAACGGTTAAAAAATAATATTTCGCCTTCTATATTAGGTTTGTTTGATGTTATTATTGAAAAAAAAGATAATATTAACATAATAAAAATTATTATTGCTGCAGGTAACGAACGCCCATATTATCTGAAAAAACAAGGAATGTCGTCGGAAGGTTGCTACATAAGAGAAGATGCGAAATCACAACCAATGCCTACAAAAATGATTGAAGAGCTTTTTGCCAAACGAACAAGAAATTCGCTTGGAAAAATAGAGTCGCCCAAAAACAAACTTACTTTTGAACAACTAAAAATATATTATAATAGTAAAGGAACAAACCTAAAAGCAAATTTTGCGTCTAATTTAGAGTTACTTACCAAAACTGGCGAATTTAATTATGTTGCATATCTACTGTCGGATAAAAATAGTACTTCAATAAAAGTAGCCAAATATGCAGGTACTAATCGCATTGATTTAATAGAAAACAATGAATTTGGTTTTTGTTCACTGCTAAAATCGACAAAACAAACTCTGGATAAATTAGATGTAGAAAATAGAACTTTTACAAAAATTACTCCTAAACAGCGTGATGAAAAAAAGATGTTTAATGCGATTGCCTTACGTGAAGCGGTTGTTAATGCCATAGTTCACAACGACTATACCAACGAAGTACCACCTAAATTTGAACTTTTTGAAGACCGAATAGAAATTACCTCAACAGGAGGTTTACCAATTGGATTTAGTGAAGAGGAGTTCTTTTCTGGATATTCGTTTCCTCGTAACAAAGAACTAATGCGAATTTTTAAAGATTTAAAATTTGTTGAACATCTTGGTTCTGGAATACCTCGTATTTTGGAAAAATATAGTAAAAGTGCCTTCAAAATAACAGATAATTTTTTGAAAATAACTCTACCAGTAGAGCTAAGTAAAAATGAATTAAAGAACGCAAAAAAGAAAACTTATAAAGCAGATAATAAAATAATGGATGCTATTCTTGACAATAAGTACATTACTATTAAGGAAATTATGAAAAAAACAAGCTTATCAAAAGGTACTGTGCAATGGCAAATTACAAAGCTAAAAGAGAAGGGTGTTATTGAAAGAAAAGGCTCAAATAAAATGGGATATTGGAATGTTTTAAAAACATGAAATAAAACATGAAATAAAACATGAAATAAAATATGA
>JAOZTW010000259.1:1808-7144 GCA_029938985.1 Bacteroidales bacterium
AATAAAACATGAAATAAAACATGAAATAAAACATGAAATAAAACATGAAATAAAACATGAAATAAAAATTATAATATCTTAGGTTTTATTATTATACATTTATTATTGTTAAAATACATATATTTAAAAACATGAAATAAATAATTTATTTCCAAAAAATACCATAATACAGGGTTTGTTCATAAAAAAAATAAGCCTTGATTAAGTCGCTGTTTTTCTTTAGATTAATAATTTATTTTTTTGTTGAAAAAAACGAATAATCAAACATCATCAATTATAATAATTTGAAAATAAGCTTTTTATTTTCTTATTTTATTTTTTATGAACAAACCCTGTACCATAATAAGAATTGATTTATTAAGATTTTTATTTTTTATAAATAATATTAAAATATTTGATAATTAACTTTTTTATAAGTAGTTATGCAAAAATTTAAAAATAAAATTATTGAACTTAAACAAACGGAAAATTTTCGTAAACTCCCAGAAAAAATTTCCAATAATTTAATTAATCTATGTTCTAACGATTATCTCGGATTAAATAATGACAAGAAATTGTATGACGATTTTTTAACATTATTATACAAAAAAAACCGCAAATTTAGTTCTTGTTCGTCCAGATTATTGAGTGGAAATTCTATTGAACATTATGAGTTAGAAGAACTTATAGCAAGCAAATATAAGTCGCAAGCATGCCTTTTGTATAATAGTGGCTATCATGCCAATGTTGGAATTTTGTCTGCTCTGGCAGAAAAAAAAGACTTAATAATTTCGGATAAGTTAATACATGCCAGTCTCATAGATGGTATTAGATTAAGCAAAGCTACTGTTGCTCGTTATAAACACTCAGATTATTTTCATCTCGAAAAAATTCTTTTAAAATCTCGTGATGATTTTGAAAACGTATTTATTGTAAGCGAAAGTATATTTAGCATGGATGGAGATACTGCAGATTTGAAAAAATTGATTGAATTGAAAAATAAATACAAATGTTTTTTATATATAGACGAAGCTCATGCAGTTGGCGTTAGGGGAAAAAATGGCTTAGGATATGCCGAAGAATTAGGTGTGAAAAATGAAATTGATTTTATAATTGGTACTTTTGGAAAAGCTATGGCATCTATTGGAGCTTATGTTGTTTGCAATAATATATTTAAACAATATCTTGTTAATCATTCTCGTACTTTAATTTATACAACTGCTTTGCCTCCAGTAAATTTAGCTTGGTCTAAATATATTTTTGAACAATTACATAGTTTTAATGACAGAAGAAAAAAACTTGAAATTTTAAACTTAAAGTTTGCTAAATTATTAAATTTAGATTATAGAAGTCATATTATTCCTTATATTATAGGTTCAAATAAAGATGCTATCAAAGCATCAGAAAATTTGAAACAACAAGGTCTTTATGTTTTACCAGTAAGATATCCTACTGTACCAAAAGGAACTGCAAGATTGCGATTTACATTAAATGCAAATATGGATTTTGAGAAAATTAAGCATATTAAAACAGCTATCAATAAAAAATAATGAAAGGAAAAGAATATTTTATTAGTGGTATTGATACCGATTGTGGAAAAACTTATATCACTGGTAAACTTGCATATTTGTTAAAACAAAAAGGAGTAAAAATTATTACAACAAAGCTAATACAGACTGGTTGTAAGGGAGTTTCGGAAGATATATTAGAACACCGACGAATAATGAAAAGTGAAATTTTGGTAGAAGACAAAAATGGATTAACATGCCCTTTTGTTTTTAAAGAACCTGCTTCTCCTCATCTTGCTGCCAAAATTGAGAATAAAATTATTGATTTGAATGTTGTGAAAAAAACAAATGAACAGCTTTTGCAAAAATATAAAATTGTTTTAACAGAAGGAGCAGGTGGTTTAATGGTGCCAATTATAGATAGTTACAAAATTATTGATTATATTAATGACAACAACCTGCCATTAATACTAATTAGTTCGTCAAAGTTAGGAAGTATAAATCATACTTTGATGAGTTTGGAAATATGCAAACTTTATAATATTAATTTACATTCGGTGATTTACAATCTATTACCAAACTCAAACAAAACTATTGCTAAAGATTCTTATCTGGTATTTCAAAATTATATTAATGAAAATTTTACTGGTGTAAATTTAATTCATAGTAATAATTTAGAAGATTTTGTTATAATTATGGTTAACCCGAATTATTCATGAATTTTCGTTATGAAAAGCATAAATAAAGCGAGCTAATTCTCTATTATCTAATATGATACTAAATTAAAACAAGTCCAGTTTTAGCACCCTGAAAATTCAAATTTTAAGAAGTCTAATATATAAAACTAGGCTCATATAGATATTCAAGGTCTTGTTAAAACATTCATTATAATTTAATTAACCAATTTTTATATTTTTGAAGAACACTTAAAGTTAATTAGAAATTGGTATTTGCAAACAAAATTTATTAAACCAAAATAATTTAACGTATCAAGAGTTAACGAAATATCATTTATTATACAAATTTATTAAGTGTCGTGTAATAAGATGATTACAGAATAATATCAAGACCTTGATTGTCTATATGAGCCTTATTATTTTATAAGAATAACTAATTGGCTCTTCAATATAATCGTAGTAATAACCATTTTCATCATTAATTATTTCTGATGCAACAGAATTGACTTCTGCTTTCGTTGGCTGCGAATTTTGTGCAAATATTATATTAACATAGCTAATTAGAATAATAGTTAGAAAATATAATTTTTTCATATGGATATTTTTTTTTATGCTTAATCGGGATAGAACGGTGGATTACTCCACTAGTCCCCAGTCCCCCCACAGAGCCGTACGAGCGGAATTCCCGCATACGGTTCCTCACGTTATCGTTTCGCTGTCTGTAATTTCTGCTATTTGGTTAAATTTTATTTCCATTTTATTAACTCAGAGTCTAATAAGTTAGTTTCCTTATACCAATTCGATAATATGACCTCTTACTTCTCTAATAAGTGGGTCGCTCAGACTTCACTTCCCCAACGTTCAAACGATACTATTTAGAGGCTATGACCACCGTTGTTCGTCTTGTTTGCTGTGCTTCGGCATCGCTCACAATACCTTATGTCAGTTATCCCTTTCTTAATACAAGAAATTTATTACAGTTTTGTTTCTTGTTCGGATTTTGTTAGACCTGTTTTCCCGTTCAGGTTATCTGTATTATAAGGAAACAGACGGTTCTCCCAAGTTCCAAAGAAATCTATGTATAAACATGCTGTACTCTCTGACCACGCTGGTTTGATATTCATAACCGTCTCTGTGTAAATATCAACACATTGTAGCCATGTCCAGTTTTTTACCCATTATTTTAGATATCAGCATTTATTAGAAACATGCCGAAATATTACATATCTAAGATAAATAGAAACTGTATAAACATCACTTTTAAAGGTCAATTTTAGCATCACGCTTTGTTATAAAAGATTACCATATAAGCAATATGCAAATATTTTATGCCTTGCCTAATACAAAATAGTCTCTTAAAAAGTGTCGTTTATTTATCATTACCTACTTAAATGTTAATTAGAAATTAATTTATTCCTTTAAAATTCTTTTTTTAATTATCGTTTATGGTGTTATTTATTTGTCATTTTCAATATAAGTTGGTATTTGCCTTTTATAAACAGACTCAGAATTTTCCATTTCTGAATATCCATCTTTAAAATTGAAGATATCTCCTTTTATAAACCTTAATCTTATTAATTGAATAAATATAAATAAATTAAAAAAGCTAAATAAAGGGAAAAATAATACCAAAACTTGTATCAACAAAATTTTCGGATTAGTTTTTTTTGTATATAACTCCGTTATAAATTCTGTAGCATCTTCTAATTTTTTTATCTCTGCTAGTTTATTCAAATTTATATCTTGTGTTGAGTTTGTTTTTGTGAATGCTGTTTTATCTTCTACTTTTGTTTTAGGAATATTCGCATACTCAAAGCCTGAATATATTTTGTACCAATCAATTATATTTGGTGATGTATTCTTTTCCCAAATTTTATAATATTTTATCTCATCTATTTCTGCAACATCAGTTAATGTATCTATATTTTCGATTACTTTTGCTTCTTGTAAAATCGAAATATTAAAATCTAATACATTAGAATTTATATCAGTAAAAACAACAACAGCTTCCTTAACTCTATTAGTCTCATTTTCATCACAATTTATTGTAATTATTATTTCTCCCTTTCCTTCTGATGGGGTAATAGTAAAGTAATTATTGTTAATTTTTGCAGTCCAATATATGTCGTCTTCTACAAGCATTCTAAACATCTGAGTAGTTTCATCTGCTTTGAAATTTATTTGCGAAAAAACATAAATACTAAAAAAACACAGTAAAACAATTGATATTAATTTTTTCATATTACATATATTTTGTTGTGAAGTAATCCTTTGTTAATAATTCTCTAACATTTTGTAAATCCTCTTGGGTATCAACAGAAAATGTTTTAGATTCAGTTAAAACCATTTTTACTCTGTAACCATTTTCAATTATTCGCATCATATCTATCGATTCTATAATTTCTAAAGGGCTTTGCATCATTTTATTGTAGTCAATTAAAAAATCACGACGAAACGGTGTAATAGAAATTAATTTTAAAGCAGGAAATCCAGAAATACCTTTTTGTGAAGAAGGAATTGGCATTCTTGAAAAGTACAAAGCGTAGTTATTTACATCAACAACAACTTTAATTTCATTTGGATTTTGAAATTCTTTGTCCGATTTTATTTCTGACATTAAATTTACAATATTTACATTTTCGTCCATAATTATCGGGCTAAGTGCATTTGCAAGCATTTGTGGAGTTACCATTGGTTCGTCTCCTTGTATCATTATAACAATATCTGGTTCATCGCCAGTTGCTTTTTCTATTTCTATAAGAGCTTCTGCTGTGCGATCAAATGCACTTAGATGTTGACTTGAGGTCATAATACACTTCCCTCCAATACTTTCAATATAATCAGCAATTTCTTTATCACAAGTTGCAACATATACTTCTTCCAAGTCTTTACATAATTTACTTCGCTTATAAACATGTCCAATCATTGGCATTCCATTAATATCTGCAAGTGGTTTGTTGGGTAACCGTTTAGCATCTAAGCGTGATGGTATTATTCCTATTATTTTCATATTTTTTGATTTATTTTATTCAGTAATTGTTTAATTATTTTATCTTTTTCTTTAATTTTATTATTTTTCTCTTCAATTATTTTATCATTTTTTTTCAATTTTTCATCTTTTTCTTCTATCATTTTATCTTTTTCTTCTATCATTTTATCTTTCTTTTCTATT
>JAOZTW010000260.1 GCA_029938985.1 Bacteroidales bacterium
AAAATAAAATATTTTATTCAAAAAAATAAAATAAAAGATGTAAAAACAGATATTATTGAAAACTACACTAATTATAATGATTATTTGTTTGCAAAAATACAATATGCTACTTTATTAATATACGAAAAAAAATACGATAAAGTATTAGAGGTGTTTAATAATTGTAACACCTTAAAAGAACTGTATCAAGAAAGAGATATTTTTCATATTTCAGAATATATTGCATTTTATCAATTATTTTTTTATTATTATTTTGAAATAAAAAACATAGAAAAAGCTCAAGATTATTTTGATGCAATATTTAAACATTCTAATAATAAAGCAATGGTAGATATTTATGAGACATTGAATAATTATCAATCAGATTATGTTGATGATGTTGAATCAGAAAGATTGTAACGCTAAAAACCATTCTCATATTATTTATAAATCAAAATTAATTGTACAAACATGAAAAAGACTATTTATTTTATTTTATTATCAATTTTTGTATTAAGCGCGTGTAACGTATCGAAAAAAAAACTTGCAAAAGGAGATTACGATGCGGCAGTAAAAAAATCGGTAAAGAAATTACAACGTAACTCACGTAATGAAAAAGAAATTGTAATACTTGAACAGGCTTATCCTTTGGCACTTCAAAAAGATATTGAACGAATAAATTATTTGAATATAGCCGCTCGTCCTGATAGATGGGTGGAAATATACAATATTTATGTGAACATGAAAGATAGGCAACAACTTGTATCAACTGTTACACCTGTGAGTACAAAAGGAAGAACTATAGAATTTAAGTATGTTAACTACGACAAAGAAATTGTAGAAGCAAGAAACAATGCAGCAGATTATTATTATAGGCAAGGAAAAGAATTAATGCGTAAAGACACAAGGCTTGACTACAGAGAGGCTTATGGCTATCTATATGATGCTATGCTTTACAACCCTTCAATTAGTGATATAGACGTATTAATGGAAACCTGCAAAAATCTCGGCACTACTTATGCTATCCTAATTGCTGTGAACAAAACTATTTTCAAACTTCCAAATGATTTTATGAGTAACCTAATAAGCCAACAAATTGGAGATATGAATAGCAATTGGGTTCAATATTATAATAAAGACAGTAGAAACGGTAATTATGATGTGAATATTTTTGTAGTACTTAGAGTGGCTGATGTATCTGGAAATAATATTAGCGAAAATAGTTTCCAGATGTCTAAGGAGATAAAAGACGGTTGGGAATACCTGTTAGACGAATCGGGAAATGTACTAACAGACTCATTGGGAAATAAAATAAAAGTTGCAAAATACAAATCAATTTTTTGTAATGTTATTGAAACTACACAATATAAAACAGCACATATTGACGTTGATATTGAATACGAAGATGTTTATACAAAACAATTGATTAGAAAATTTTCGTTAGTGGTTGACCACCGTTTTGACCATACATATACTAATGCCAATGGAGATTTAAACGCTTTGGACGAAAAAACAAAACGTAATTTAAGAGTGAGACCCGTTCCCTACCCTTCGGATATGGATATGCTTTGGGGAGCAAACGAAACAATAAAAAATGTGATTGGAAATAGCCTTTGGGATAACAGAAGAGTGTTAGAGAGTTGGTAAGGAATGATACAATGGTTCAATGATACAATTATGTAATTATAAACCAACAAATTAAAGAAATGGATACTCGTGAAAAACGACAAACTTTTGTACAGGTACTTAAAACAATCCATTAACTAAACTTAACATTTTATTTAAAATACTAAAACACAAGCAAATATTTCAATCTGTTTGTGTTTTTTTTTTAACAAAGGAAACTTTTTTTAATAAATAGTTTTTTGTTAAAAATAGTTTTTTATCTTTGCATTATGGAAAAAAGAGAGGAAATACTTAAAAAAGTTACTGAACTTTACATGAAATATGGTATTAGAAGTGTAACAATGAACGATGTTTCTCGAGAGCTTGGGATATCCAAAAAAACATTATATTTACATGTTAAAGATAAAGAAGATTTGGTGAGAAAGGTAATATTTTCAAACCAAAAAAATATGATAGAATGTATAAGTTTAATTTGGAAAAAAAATCTAAATTCAATTGAAATTACAATTGAAATAGGCAATTTTATTACAAATCATTTAAAAAATATTCCTTCAACAGTAGAGTATGATTTAGCCAAATATTATCCACAAATATATAAGGATATATCAGCAATAAGAAGACAAGAAATGTGCAATTTAATAATTAGAAATATTAACAAAGGGATTAAAGAAGGTTTGTTTAGGGCAGATTTAAAACCAGATATAGTAGCTCTGGTTCAAATACATAGAATGGAAACGTTGAAAGACGAGATTTTTAAAGGTATAGAAAAATATACATTAGAAGAAGCCTTACACGAAATTTTAATTTACCACCTTAGAGGTATTTGTTCTACAAAAGGGATTGAATTTTTAGAAAATAAATTAAAAATTATTTAGGCTTAAAGCCTTAAACGTTAATTAGGAATTGGTTTACACCTTAAATATCAACTATTTATAAAACACTTAAAATCATGAAATTAAAACTCATTATAACAATACTTCTATTATTTAGTATAGTTCCAATTTTTGCCCAAAGCGACAGTACATTACGTTTTTCAGTTAAAGAGGCACAGGATTATGCTATTGATAACAATGTAGAAATAATAAATAAGGAATTAGATATTGAAATATCAAGATGGAGAGTTTTGGAAACTACTTCTGTTGGGCTTCCACAAGTAAATGGAACAATAGAATATCAACAATTTCCAGATATTCCAACTACCTTGATGCCTAACTTTTTGACACCAGCTGTTGTTGGTACAAATATGCAATATTTTGGGTTAACACCAATAGCCCCAATACCAGATACTGGCGAAATGATGGAAATGCAAATGGGAAGCGAATATAATTTAAACTGGGGGCTAACTGTAACACAGCTACTTTTTAGTGGAGAATATATTGTTGGTTTACAAGCCTCACGGATATATAAAGAATTATCCAAGCAAAGTCTGGAGAAGTCAACTATTGATGTAAAATCTACAATCACACAAAGTTATCATCTTGTTTTGATAACCGAACAGAGTACAAATATATTAGTTGAATCGCTTGATAATATCAAAAAAATTAGAGCAGAAACAGAAGCTATGCACAAAGCTGGTTTTATTGAGAAAGCACAGGTTGACCAAATAATATTTACCGAACTTACTTTACAAAATCAAATTTCACAAATGAAACGTCAAGTTGATTTTACTCAACGATTACTAAAATTTCAGCTTGGAATGGATATGAACGACTCAATTGTGTTAACTGACAACTTGGAGCAGGTAATTAACACACAGGATTTTAATAATTATTTAATTTCTGATTTTAGTACACAAAATAATATTGATTACAGAATGATTCAAACTCAAGAAAATCTCACAAAATTGGACATGCGACGAACTCAAAGCTCTACGCTACCCACAGTATCTGCGTTTTATTCATATTCTCAGAAAGCTATGCGAGATGAATTTGATTTTACCGATACCGATAAAGACTGGTTTCCTACAAGTTTGATAGGAATAAATGTAAAAATACCAATTTTTGCAAGTGGACAACGTTATACTCAAATTAAACAAAAACAAATTGAACTTCAAAAAGTTAGAAACACAAAATCAAATTTGGAACAGGCTCTAAATATTCAATTTGATGAAGCTAAAAATAAATATATAACAGCTTATGAAGCAAACTTAAATGACCAAAAAAATATTGAACTTACCAAAAATGTGTTTGACGACACACAAGTAAAATATAAAAAAGGAACTGTAAGTAGTTTAGAATTAACTCAGGCTCAAAATCAATATTTGAACGCTCAGGCACAATATTTTCAATCATTAATGAACCTATTAAATGAAAAATTAAATTTAGAAAAAATATTAGGTAATGAATAATTAATTATATTACAATATATTTTTTGCTTAACTATAAAAATTAAAAAAACTATAATCTAAAAATTTTAAATAAATAAAAATGAAAAAAATACTTTTCTATACCCTATCACTAATTATTTTTCTGTCTTCCTGTCAGCCAAAAGCAAAAACTAATGCAAGTATTAAAGATGAAATTTTTGCATATAAGGAGCAAATTACTAATTTGAATAAAAAAATTACGGAATTAGAATCTCAACTTAGCACCGATTCTTTGAAAACAAATAAAATAAAAGTAAAAGTTTTGAACCTAACTTTGCAACCTTTTGAACATAAATTTGAGGCAACAGGGAGTGTTGAAGCCGTTAAAGAAGCATTTATTAGTCCAGAAATGAGTGGACAGATAAAAAAAATATATGTAAAAGAAGGAGATCGTGTTTCAAAAGGAAAAACTTTGGTGTCGCTAAACTCTTCTGTTTTATATAATAACTTAGCCGAACTTGAAGTAAATTTAGAGCTTGCTAAAACAATGTATGAGAAACAAAAAGAATTATGGGATAAAAAAATAGGTTCGGAGGTTCAGTACCTGCAAGCCAAAACACAAAAAGAGTCTCTTGAAAGAAGTGTGCTGACTTTAAAATCTCAAATTGGAATGTCCACTGTAAATGCTCCATTTGCTGGAGTTGTTGACCAAGTTTTTCAAAAAGAAGGAGAACTTGGAACACCTGGTATGAGAATTATTCAACTTGTAAACTTAGATTATATGTTTGCAACTGCTCAAATATCAGAGAAGTACTTATCAAGTATCAATCATGGCGATTCTGTAATGGTAGCATTTCCATCTTATCCAGAAATGAAAATACATACAACTGTTTATCAGAAGGGGAATATTATAAACCCAAATAACCGAACATTTGAAATAAAACTTAAATTTAAAAATAAAAACAACAAAATAAAACCAAACCTTTTAACTATTCTTACTTTAAAAGATTATTTCAATGCTTCTACTATTTCTGTACCTACACTAATTGTAAATCAAGATATTAAAGGAACTTATGTTTATGTGGAAGATAATAAAAATGGGAAAAAAATCGCAAAAAAACGATACGTAGAAACAGGACGCTCAAACTCTGAAAACACGCTTATAATTAGTGGTTTAAATGAAAATGATAAAGTAATAACTTCTGGATATCATCTTGTAAAAGACGGCACAGAAATATTTTATTAAAAATTAGGAATTAGGAATTAAGAATTAAGAATTGGTTTATACCTTAAATTTCAAGTATTTATAAAATATTTGTTGAAAAAACAAAGTTTAAATGATCTATTATTTGTTTTGATATTTCTAATAATAAAAACATAAATATTAAATGGCTTTACCAATAAATATAAAATCTCTAATTTCGACAGAAACTGTTGAAAATGAACGAAAGGAGTTTAAAGAAGGTTGGAATCCTGAAAAAATCATACATTCAATCTGTGCATTTGCAAATGACATAAACAATTGGGGAGGTGGTTATATTATTATTGGTGTAGCCGAGAACAATGGAAGTCCTATTTTGCCACCAAAAGGGATTAATATTTCTCAAATAGATAAAATTCAAAAAGAAATAATTGAAGTTTGCAATAAACTTCGTCCAAGATATTTTCCTGTTGTTGAACCTACTGTTTTTGATAATGCTAACATTGTAATACTATGGTGTCCAGGAGGCGACCATAGACCATATTCATCTCCAACAAGTTTTGGAAAAAAGGCACAAAGAGCAAGTTATGTTAGACGAGGCTCGTCTTCGGTTAAGGCTAATGAAGAAGAAATTAGACAACTAAATGAACTGACTGCAAAAATACCTTTTGATGATAGAATGAATCACAATGCCTCGTTAGATGATTTGAGTTTCCTGCTTATAAGAGAACATTTAAAAGAAGTGGGAAGTGATTTATATGATGAATTACCAAAATTAAATATCAAAGAAATAGGTCTTAATATGCAGATAATAAAAGGTTCACAAGAATATTTTAGACCAACAAATATTGGACTTTTAATGTTTAGCGAAAATCCTCAAAAATATTTTAGAAGCTCATATATAGACATTATTATTTACAAAGATAAAAGTGGAACAGAGTATGAGGAAAAAACATTTAAAGGACCAATACATCATCAATTAAAATCTGCATTAAAATTTATTACAGACAATGTTATTCGTAGAGCAATAAAAAAGACCAAAAATAAGGCAAAATCAGAACATAACTATAACTATCCTTTTTTGGCAATACGTGAAGCATTAGTTAATGCAGTTTATCATAGAAGTTATGAACATGATAATCAAATTGAGGTTCATGTAAGACTTGATGCAATAGAAATGGTTAGTTATCCTGGAGCTTTACCGCCAATAAATAATAAAACACTAAAAAAGAAGACTATAACCGCACGAAATTATAGAAACAGACGAATAGGAGATTTTTTACACGAATTAAAATTATCGGAAAGAAGAGGAACAGGTTTTACTAAAATTTATACCGAAATGCAAAAAAATAATTCTCCTACTCCTATTTTTGAAATGGACGATGATAAAACATTTTTTTTAGTAAAACTTAAAATAAATTCCGAATTTTTTAAAATAAATCAAGAAATTGAAATTTTAAAATATTGTGTAAATCCCAGAACAAGAAAGGAAATTCTAATAGAAAAATTAGGACTATCATATCAAACCAAAAATTTTGATAAACATATTGCTCCTTTAATTGAAATTGGATATTTAGATTTTACAATACCAAAAAAACCTACAAGTATAAAACAAAAATATAAAACAACAAAAAAAGGATTAACGGTCGTAAACAGGAATTAAGAATTAGGAATTGGTTTACACCTTAAAATTCAAGTAAGTACCTATACAAAAGTTTTTACACATTTATATTTTTTTAATCTATTGGTTTATAGTCATATAATTGTATCATTGAACCATTGAATAATTGTATCATTCCTTAATTATTAAATATTAGATTTAAAAATAGATTATTACAACATAATAATATGGTAAACGATTGGTAATTTACTGTAATCTTAAAATTTATACTATCAGAACAATAGAAATATTACATAAATTTTTATCAGTAACTATGTTAGTAACGAAGCTTAAGAAAAAACAACCAAGTAACTGTGTTAATAACAGAGCTTTAAGAAAAACGACTAACTAACTATGTTAGTAATGAAGT
>JAOZTW010000010.1 GCA_029938985.1 Bacteroidales bacterium
ACCTTTTGATAGTGTACAAAGTTAAACAAATTTATTAATCTTTAAAATTAAAAAATAATGAAGAAGTTAGGATTTCTATTTGTGGGAGTATTTATTTTTTTAGTATTACTAACAACATCGTGTGATGTATTATTTAGTGCAACCGAAGGATATAATCAAGGATATGAAAGTGGTGCAGATGGCTACTCTTTACTTGGATATAAGAGTTCAGATTCTGCATGTGATAACGCTTGTGAAAATCTTGGTTACAGTGATCACAAATACTATTCAAGCACAGGAAATTGTTTCTGCAAGTAAATTTAACAATTAAGATGAGAAAAATAAACTTTCTCATCTTTTTTTAATTCGTAATTAAAATGAAAAAAAATATATCATTAAAATTTGTAATAATAGTAGTAATATTTTTTTTTGTAGGTGGTTTTATTTGGGGCAAATATCAATATAAAATATTTAGAATATTTTCACAGCCAAATGAACAGCAAATTCCTCAAAACATTTTTGATAAATTAGATAACCAGTTCTATATGAATTTTACTAACACACAAAAAATTGCAACAGATACATTATTAAAAAAAGAAAGAACAATTATTTTTTTCTGGTCTCCTACATGCAAGTATTGCAAAGAATTATATTATCAAATTAACATAGATACAAATAAAGTTGGAGAAATTTGGATACCTCAAACTGATGATTTTGAATATTTAGATTTTTTCATTAAAAAAAGTGAAATAAATAAAATCCAAATAGTGAGAGCAAATCAAGATTATGTAGAAAAAATTGATGCTTTTAAAATTCAGAAAATTCCAGAACTTTGGATTGTAGATAAAAAAGGAAATGTAATTTATCATCAAACAGGAAATAAATTAAATCCCGAATTTTATAAATTTATAAAATAATTTTTTTGTGAAAAAGAAGATAATTCAATAAATCGGTGTAAATAAAAATTAACAATAGTTTATGTTTATATATCATTAAGAACTGACATAAAATAGGCAACTCATCATAATGATAATGCAAAAACAAAAAAGTCAGTTACGAATAATAGACATAAAATTAAAAACAGGAAAAAAATCTGAAAAATCTGTATAAACAAAAGATTAGACGAGTTTCTGAAAATCGTTAAGAGTAAGGGTAATTTTAAAAAATAATTTAAAAATGAAGAAATATGTTTTTATTACAACAATCGTAATATTATTATTTGGCATCTCATATGCAAACGCTCAAAATGTTGGCTGTAAAGATGTTAAATATACTTACAAAATAGCAGAAGGTAAACAAACTTTACATTTATATAGTGATTGTTCTTGTGTTGTTAAAGCTCAGGATTCTAATGGTAATCTTTTACAACGTTCAGAAGGTAATTACTCAATGACTGGAAATTATGCTGATGGAAGAATAAAAATTTACTGGAACGACGGTAGTAGCAATACTGGCATAATTACAAGTTGGCGTTTGCAAGTAGAAGATATAACATACACAATAGAATGATGATATTATTTAATCTAATTTTATAAGGAAACAGGAAAAATAAATCTGAATAACCTGTATAAATAAAAAAGTAAGGCGAGTTTCTGAAAATCGTTAAGAGTAAGGGAAATTTCAAAAAATAATTTGATATGAATTTAAAAAAGATTTCAAAAATAGTTAGTATATTCGCACTATTTATTTTCATCAGTTCGGCAAGTTTTGCTCAAAACATAGATTTTATTAGCAATGGTAAAAGTATTGAAAAAGTTAGTATCGAAAAATGGGATACTTATGTTCTTTTAACTTATAAGAATAATTATAGTAAAACGGTCGAAATTACTTTTTATGTTCAATATGAAGATGGTAGCAATAGATTAGTAACAGATACAGTTGCTGGAAAAACAACTTCAACAGTTAGAATAATAGCTATTATTGAAAATGTTCGTAGGATAAAGGTAGAAAGTGTTTATAGAACATAATTATTACAGTATCTATTCTTAACAATAAATTGGACATATAAATTATGCAAATAAGTATAAGTGTAATAATTGTTTGTATAATAAAAAAAGAATTAATAAATTATTAAATCTTAATGAATAATGCGAATTAAGGGTTAAAATTTAACATTGACATTCAATTTAAACTCTTGTTAAATTACAATTTATTTACAATGACTTAAAGATTTAACTCTTAATTCGTATGAATAAAAAAACTATCAAAAAGTAAATAAACTATTTTATTTGCTTTTTTTTGGTAGATATAAAATTAGTATCATTTCAACAGAAAAAAAGCACGCAATCGAATTGTGGACTAAGGAGTTAAAAGTTTGCAAATTTTGGCATGTTTTTCAAATGCAAATTTTTATGCTTTTATTAAACTTTTAAAATGCTTTAAACTTTACATTTGTGAAACATGCTAATTTTTTTAATCTTTACAAAATAATGCTTTTGCAGCTTGTAAATTTATGTAAATTTGTTTTAAATGACTTAGTTCAAGACAATTAAAACTTGTGGAATTAAAATATTCATAATTTCCATTCTCTAATTTTTCTAAGATAACAAATTCCCAGTGTTTCCCATAAACATAACCCCCGTACATAATATTAGTTTCATTTTTTTCAAGGGCAACAAGCATTTCGGCAAGTAGCTGAAAAAGTGGGTCGTTGTGTGGCGTGGTTCGTTTAAACTCTTGAATAAAAAAGTATGGTTTTTCGGGATAAACTATTCCTTTGGCAACCATAAAATCTGTTTTACCATTGAATTTATAGCCATTTATTTCTCCAGACAAAAAGTTTTCATACCAGTCTTTTATTTCGCCAGTATCAAAATCCACTTTCATTAATACTTGGGAAATAAAACGAACTAATAATTTTGCTTCATTGTATATTGATAAATTTGCTTCGTTTTTTTCAATTAAATTTTTAAGAAATTTTTCTTCTTCTTCCGATATTTTATACTTGTATAAAAACCAATTATTAAACTTTGATTTATCAAATACTGGTTTTATATTTACTACTTCTGCAATATCCTGATATTTTATATTTTGATAATTAATTGTTTTTTTTTCTGTCTGTTCCATAATGTTTTTATTTGAGGTCAATTATTTTGCAAAAATATATATTTTTGAGAGAAATTGCAATTTTTTTTGTTTAAACAAAAAAAATATTTTAAGGTATAAACCAATTCCTAATTTTTAAGCATTCCATTCAACAAAAATCACATAATTATTCCAAGATAGTTTTATTGTTTGAAACGTCCAAGGAAGTTTAGTTAATAATACATCAATTGCTTTCTGTTCTACTTTTATATTATAAGTTGTTCTATTGAATGTTATTACAGCTTCTCGTTTTAAAAAAGTGTGCCTTAAGCCATCAATAGAAGTTGAACCCAAAATTTTCCAGTGACCAATAACTGATTTTAACAATAATTCGGCTTCTTTTTTTTCCTTTTCAGTTAATTTTAAATTAATATTAATAGGTTTTTGTAGTTCTACTCCACAAATTATTTTATTTATAACAAGATTATGTTCTTTAAAGTCCTCATTACCTGTAATTAAATATTGTGTAAGAAGTACTGCTCGTTCTCTCGCCTGCTCGTCAATAAATTCATGATTATTACCCTTACGAATAATTAATTTTGTTCGTTTAAATAAAAATGATAAAAAGTTACATAATATTACAAGTCCACCATTGTTAATATAAATTTTTTCTTTTTCTTCTGGTTCGTTTATCCAATCAATTTTTTCTTGAATAATTCGTTCATAAATACCTTCTTTTTCTGAGTCGGGAAATAAATTTTTTAGTTCCTCAAATTTGTTAATTTTGTCCTGTTTAACAATGTCAACCATATTTATAGGAAAATAATTGTACAAAGTATCCAAAAATGATTCTGCTGTTTTTTTTGGAAAAATAGTAAAAAGTCGTTGAAGGGCAAATTTTGACTTTAATATTTTTAATAAATTAGTTTTAAAATTTATTACAATATCTTGTGTATTTTCATTTAATAAATTTGCAAATTTTTTAAGACTTAAATATGGAAACGACCAATGAAAATAACCATATTTTAAATAAAACTGAAAATGGAAATTAATTATTTGTAGGTTATTATCAATATAATTATCTGTTATACTCGAATTTATAAAAATTATATTTGTATTAATGATGAAATTTTCAAAAACAATAATTCTTTGTTTTTCTGCTGAATTTGCAATAGAAATAAAATCATTTTCAAATTTAATTTTTGGAAATTTTGAACTAAAAATATTTTTAAGTGATGAGTAATATTTTTGATGCCATAATTGCTTATTTGTAATATTATCAATAATTATTTCAAAAGCAATAATATATAAATATTTCAAAAGTTCATTTCGTTGCTTTTTTGAAATTCCTAATTTAGACATTATAATATTTAACTCTTGCCATATTTTATTTAATAACGAAAAATTATCGCCATAAAGTTTTTGTAACACAAGAATAACAAAATTTTCGGGAAATAAAGTTACAAAATTTAAGCGATTTAAGTCGGTCTGAAATTGGTCAATCCAAAATTGTCTATTAAAATTATCAATTAATTCAAAAAGCTCAACTTTACTAATTTTATTTAGATGCTCTGGTAGTTTACCTGTTGTAATTAATAATTTTAATAAATCCTTACTTTTATCAATTACTGGTTTTTTTGAGGATTGCTCATTTATAAAATCATTAAATATATTACCAATATTGTTTTCGGTTAAATTATCATAAATATTTTTATATTTTATTATAAAATAATTATTAATAATCAACAGTTTTTTGTGATTTGTTAGTTCATTATTATTTTTTAAATAACTATTTATTTTTGTAAACAATTTATTAAATAGATTAAATTTTTCATTATATAAAAAAGATAATATTTTAAAAATTAGTTCTGCAGGATAGTTTTCACATATCAATTTATTAATTTCGGGTTGTGAAATATAAGAATAAAAATCAACAAAGAATTTTTGGTAATATTTTTCACGTAGATAATCAAAAATATATTCAACAATTTGAATGTCTGAATGTAAACGGTTAGAGGATTTTATAAGATTATAAAATTTATCAGACCATTTAGGAAAATTATTTGTTACAAAAAACAAAAATAATAAATCGCTAATAAATTCATAAGAAAACAAATCTAAGCTAAATTTTTTGCTTACTCTTGCTTTCGTATCTTGCTTGTTATCTATTTGTTGGTATGTTTTCAATAAATCAGAAAGCAGATTTAGATAATCCTCCGTTTTTTCAAATTTAGAACCCGTTTTATCAAAATACTTAATTATTTCAGATTTTGGTATTTTGGACTCTAATGTTTTTTGCTTTTGTTCAAGTTCTTTTTTTATTTTTATGATTTCTGTTTCAAAAACAGCTTTTTTCGATAATTTTTGTTCAAGTTCTTTTTTTACTTTTTCATATTTTTGTTCCAGTTTGTTTTTAGCCTTCTTAAATCCTTCTTCTGATAATTCTTTTTCAAGTTCCTTAATAATTTTTTTAAACTCATTCTCCGACAACTCATTTTTAAGTTCTTTTGTAACTTTACTGTATCTTACATCTGATAATTCTGTTTCAAATTCATTTAAAATTTGTTTATATTTCTTCTCCGATAATTCTTTTTCTAGTTCCTTTAAAATTTGTTTATATTTCTTCTCCGATAATTCTTTTTCTAGTTCCTTTAAAATTTGTTTATATTTCTTCTCCGATAATTCTTTTTCAAATTCCTTTAAAATTTGTTTATATTTCTTCTCCAATAATTCTTTTTCAAGCTCTTTTGCTATCTTTTTAAAATCATTCTTTGATAACTCTTTTTCAAGTTCTTTTAGAATTTTTTTAAATTCATTCTCTGATAGTTCTTTTTTTATTTTAATTATTTCAGCTTCCGAAAATTCTTTTTCAGATATTTTTTGTTTAAGTTCATTTTTCTTTTTCCTTATTTCATATTTTGTATTTTCAGATTTTGAAATTTCTTTTTTTGAAAACTCTTTTTTTGAAAACTCTTTTTCCTGTTCTTTAAATCTCTCCATTTTTTCTATTGCCAACACAATTTCATGAACAGATTTTCTTAATTTTTTGTTTAAAATATTACTATCTTTCTTAATTTTTTCAAATAAAATCAAACCATTTCCTTCAATTTTATATTCAAGCTTTTGATGTTTTTTTATTAGTTCTGTCAGCAATGTTATTTCATCAACTGATTTTTCAAATTTATAAATTGCTTTATTGATTTCAATTTGTAATTTCTCGAATTCTGCTGATTCTGTTTTATCATATTTTTGTTCAATTATTTGATATTTTTTTACTATTTCAGAAAATAATTGTACATTTTTAACCGATTTTTCAAAATTTCTAACTATGCTGTCTGTTTGTGTTTTTAATACTTCAAATTCATTAGGTTCAATTTTGTCATCTTTTTGTACAGATTCTTTGTATTTTTCAATTATTTGAGTTAGTAACTTTATATTAATAATAGATTTTTCAAAATTTTTAATATTTCTATCTAATTCAATCGCTTCTTGTTCTATTATTAAAGATTCTATTTTATCATATTGGATTTCAAAATTTTGATATTTTTCTAAAATTTCCAAAAAAGAATTCATATCAATTTGCAGTTTTTCTATTTTGCGAACAATATCAAATATTTTTGTTTTAAATTTATTAAATTTATGTAACTCAGTATGTTTATCTTGTGTTGTGGTTTCTATTAGTTTTTTATAAAATAAACTAATTTTTTCTAATTTATTTATTATCTCGTCAAAAGATTCAGGAAGTATGAAATCAAAATTATTAATTTCGGATTGTGGAATAGTTGTTTTTGAAAGTATATTTTTTGAGTTTATTAAAAAACTGTCTTCTGCGGTTTTTAATTCATCAAATAAATCGGTAAAGAAAAAAAACTTACTTTTTTTAATTATTTGTTGATATTTTTTTAATATATCTTTATTTCGTTTTTCAAGTTTTTTAATAAAATTATTTGGAATTTTTGTTTTTGTTGATTCAATAATTTTATCAAATATTTCAATAATTTTAATTTTTTTATCTTCAATTAATTCAGATTTAGCTTTTTGCAATATTATTATTTGTTTATCTGTATCAACAACATCTAATTTATTTGAAAATATGTTAATAAATTCTGTTTCATTTTCAATTAATTTGGGAGATGGAGAAAATTCTGTGAGAGTTAAAAATAAGACATTTGCATATTCAGTTTTCAATAAATTAGCTTCTGCAATTTTAACAACTTTTTTTATATCTGTTCTTTGTTTGAAGTGTTTATTTATAATAATTTGATTGAAAAAAGTTAAGAAGCTATCGTAACTCATTAGGTTAAATAACCTCAATAATTTTATATATCTATCTTTTTTATCTTTCGAAAAAATAAAATTAACAAATGAGGAAGGGAGTTTATTTGAGTACTTAAATATTAGTTCTTCTATATTAATATTTTGAGTATCAAACCACCAAGGAAAATAACTTTTGATAAGAAAATATTTTAATGCAAAAAAGTCAGAATCTTTTACATTTGATAAATCTTTAAATTCATCAATTTTTTCTAAATCCGATAATTTTTCAAAAGTTAAATACGAATGTTTTTGAGGAGATTTATTTATTAATTTATTTAATTTTTTAATAAATTTTATTTTAAATTTATTTTCAAAATCAAGAATAATGTTGCTATCATTAATATTACCTAAATCAATTTCTATTTTTGGGATAAAATACGTTTTATCTTTGTCTAAATTTAACTTATTTACCTCATCATCAATAAATTTGCGTATTTTGGTGTTTACAAGTTTAGATAAATCTTGTTGTACTTGAAATGTATTGTGTTTCCTGTCAAGATTAATATCAATACTAAATTTTTGTATCATAAACCAGAACTATAGGATAGAATAAATCTAAAGGGTAGTGCAGAAATGTCTTCAAAAGGCTTAACTTCGTAACCTCTAACTGTTTCAGTATATATTGGATTTAATAAACTAATGGGAAATGTTTGAAATCTTAAAGTAAATCTACCTAAACCATGCAAACTAATACCTGCCGAAATTTCTGCACTTGGATAAAAGAAATTTACTCTATCAGAGAAAAATTCTGATGCTACTACATACTTATTTTTTCGTCCTCCTGCATCAAAAGTTTTATATTTGTAATGCAAATTGAAGTTGTAGTTTATACCTGTTCCAAAATAAAATTTTTTTTTTACAATTACACCTACTCTTAAAGGGAAATTTACTCCAATAACTCTATGTAAGTGCCTATATTGGTCTTCGTCGTATATTATTCCATTATTTGTAATAAAAAAGCCAGACTCCATAAATACAACTTGCGATTTTATTATTGACCAAGGTCCTATTATATTCACTGGTATTCCAATGTCATAAGACAAACGTGGAATACTATGCAGTTCAGTGTCTCCACGATTTATAGTATAAAAAGTTAACTGTGAAAATGTTTGCGTTGCAAACAAAACAAAAATAAATATTATTAAACATTTTTTCATAATTGTATTATGTAATTTGTAATTGCCTGTTATTATGGATACATGCTTCTATAAAAACTAAATTCTCCTTTTGCTACATTGATTAGAAACTCAGGAACCTGTCTGTATTTTACAATTTGGTAGCTTACTGTATCTTCTATATATAATAAATTTGGAAGTACGTTAATATCAATTGAATCTACAAATATTGTATCGTTATGAAAACCGATTAGTGTGTCGTGTGCTCCGTAAAGTGTGTCAACAGTGAAATTGGTAATTTGCGAATTAATATAAAAATAACCATCTACAAAAGAAAACACAAGCGAATCTATTCTTGTTGTATCTTTTAAATATGCTAATTTATTTACAAATATTTCTGCAGAAAATTCTCCAACAATTTTACCACTAACATCTTGGTATTTAAGTAGTTTATATTTATAATTTGTGCTTTTGAACGTATCTAATGCTGCAACTTCATCTGTTAACCAAATATGAGGTGTATTACTACTACTACTTGTCTCACTTACAACAACTTCTCCAGACGATATTTTCATTCCTTTCCATACAACTTCAATTTCTCCATGTAAAGCTGATCTGCCTGTTAAAATAGTAAGGTCTTTGCTTGCATCGTAATATGCTGAGTTTACAGAATAATCTTTAAACACTCCGTTTACAACACATTTAAAATAATAGTCTGGTTTGTCATCATCTCCACCACAAGTTGCAAACAAATTTATTATTGCAAAAATTATGATAGCTGGTAGTATATATTTTTTTTTCATGCTAAAATAGATAAGATGTTTAACTTAAAAAATATCCAAAAAGCTCATCAGAAATTTTTTCTAATTTTAAAAAATCTGGTTTTTTGTCTCTTAAAATAGATTGGTATTCGTTACATAAGTCTGTAATTATAAGAAGTTTCTCTATACTTACAGATTTTATATCAGGATAAATGTGTGAAGGCATTTCTTCCTCTATAATATTTAGTAAGTGAGACCTAAAAGCATTATTTTGAAATCTTGCGGGCCAATCTGGCACTAATACAGTAGTAATAAACGAATAAGGATTGCTTACAAGGTTATACAAATCATAATGTTTGGTATAGAATCTAATACTGTCTTCAAGAGAAATCTGTTCCTTATCAATTTTTTTAAAATAGTCTATTTGTTGCGTTATAGCTTCTTCAACTTCTTGTGTTGTATTAAAAAAACGATGACTTAATAATAATTCATTTTTATCGTCATCAATAATCGTCATTTTATATTGATTAAAAACTTCTTTAAAATTATAATGTTTTCTTTCTTGTGCTAATTTTATTACTTCTTTCACTTTTTTACTTCTGTCTGCAAATTTAAGGTAACCATTATTAATATAAAGTGTGTCACCAGCTTCGTCCAAAACAGAAAATGTAAAATAGTTCATTTCTGGGTGTGGTCTATATAAAAGTCTTTCAATCACAAATATAGCCTCACTTTTCATTGACATTTTTCCAAGTTTTGTGGACATCTTTGATGAGTATTTGTGTAAATCGTTTTCTTTAAGATTTTTTTCATTTACTGTTGCAAAGCTTTTATGGGTGTCGTTTACAATATGTATTTTTTTATCTTTGTATATATAGTTTTTAATTTTGGAAGCATACTTAAATACATCTTTAATCAACTGTTCTTTTGTTGTTTGTTTAAAAGTTAACGATAGTTTGTCTTCTTTATTATAATCTGCGGTTTTGTTGATAGAAAATATATTTTTATAAAATTTAAAAGGAAATTTATCGGAACTACCAGAAAGTTTTAAAAAACTATTAATTCTGAATTCAAAACCTGAAATTTTATTTGAATTTTTATTCTTATTTTTAAGTAAAAATTGTGCTGAACTTCTTTCTTTGCTAAGCTTCACATAATTTTTTAAAATTTTCGTTTTGTGGCGAATCAATTTTAGTTCATCGTCAACTCCACTTTCAAAATCGTAATAATAATCAGAATAATTAAATGACATTCTTCCTAACAAATGGTCTAATATTCTGTGCCTTCTATCATAAAAAGTTTCTTCGTCTTCTATTATTTCACGAATTATTCTCTCAGTTAATTGAATGTTTTTTGATAGGTTTTGTTTCCACTCAGCTTTTAAAACTTTTGGATTATTAATATCAATATTATTTTTTATACAATCAATAATAAAAGGTTTGTAAAGTGCTTCAATTCCTGGTATGTCAATTAAAGGTTGTCCATAGTAACTGTTAAAAATTGTATCTATCGAAAATATTTTGTTCAAATTTGCTAATTGTGCATAAAAATTTGTAAGAATTTGTTCAAAATAGAGTAAATATGATTTTAATTGTTTTGCTAATCCTTTTCTTGCATTGGTTTCAGAAGATTGCAAACCAAGCTCTCCAATTCCATAAACTTGTGGAAAATCATTTTGAATAGTATTAAATTGACTTAAATTTCTATAAACACCTTCTTCTCTGGTAAATGTTAATTTTTTAAATCTTAAACGACTATCTTCTTTTTTTTCAATTTTAGCTATTTCTTGAGTAAGGTCTTCTTTTAAATGAACAAGTTTGCCAAATTTAAAAAATCTAATTTTTGTACGTTTTGTATCTATTTCAAAAGCTTTTCCTTTTTCTACCGATTGTAACCATTGGTGTTTAACATTATCTTTATCAATAATATTTAATGTGTTAATCATTTCAACACCTTCTAAATCCATTATAAAATGAATTATGTCTGAAGCAGAAATTACATTTCTTGTGTCTAATCGTTCAAATTCATCTTCGGTTAAAAATCCACTTTTTAGAAACGGTCCGTCATAAATTTCATCAACAGTATAGCCCATATCTATAAGGTCTTGCAAACTTTTAAATTTAGCTGTTGGAGATATGTATTCAAAAAGCTCTTCATATATTTGTAAATAAATATCCTCAAGGTCTTGCTTGTCGTTAACACTAACATCTATTTCAAATACAACAGGTTCGTGTTCGATAAAATTTACTTCATAAAAATCTTCACAGAGATTTCGTCTCAAATAAGCTTTTTCAAAAACAATATTTTTTACTTCTTCTCTGTATTTTTTGTTGTCATATTCAGGAAAAAGTTCTATATTAATATCGTATATGCCAATATATTCTGGATATTTTTTTGATGGATAAAATATAACATCTTTTATCCCATCAACATCTAAAATAATTTTATGAAAATCTGTAGTTGTAACTGGATGTGAAGAAAGAGCCTCAGAAGGACTGTATAAAGTATCATTAATTTTAGAACCTTTTGTAGCAAGAATATCTTTAACAGAATAGCGAGATTTGTAACCCAGTTCTGTTAACGCAAAAGCAAGAATTTCCATTATTGTTATTCCTGGATCGTGGTAGTTGTAATCTGTCCAAACGTTACCTGCGAGTTTTTGAATTTCCTCAATACCAACTTGCCTTAAAAAACTATAGTCAAGAATATCGTTTGTTGGTTCTATTTGATTTATTGTATTTTGTTCTTGCATTGTATGCGAATTACGATTTTAGTTGTTTGTTTGCTTCTAAATGTAATTTTTCTATTATTTTATAAACTTTTATAAATGGTTCTTTTCCAAGAGCTTCTATTATTGTGTTTATCTCCTCCAAAGATAAATCTAATTTTATTTGTTCCATAATTAAAATAATTTTGCTACATTATATCTGATATAAACGCCAGCACCAATGTTACGTCTTGTTCTTACTTGTAATTGATAATCAAAATAAGAACCTGTCCAACGCACATCAACTTTATTTCGCATCCAACCAAAAAAACCTTGTGTTTTATTAACTTTATTTTTTGAATTTCCATAAGAACTAACTGCAATAGCATGTGTAATAGCGTGTGCACCTTGTCGTCCAACAACTGCTATAACTTCAAAGGCGTTGTAATGATTAAGTCCTGTAATAATATCATGCCAATTTCCATCAGCTGGAACTTCTCCGTTTGCATAATATCCAATTCGTCCTTTCATTCCAACAAAACCATCAACTTCAAGTTTGTTTCTAGGTTGAGTTGTTCCAATACCTACATTGCCTCCAGTTTCAAGGAATAACCTACTATCCTCTTCTGCAAAATTTAAACCTTCGTTTCCGTCTTTTGCTCTAATGCCTATTGTCCAAGTTGGTCTTAAATCTTCTATGTTTTCATAGAATTGCAACATGTCTTTATTTGGTCCTTCGGCTTTAACTTTTATTGCTTCATCTTGTGATTTCCATAGCCCATCATCTTCTTGATTAACAAAGGAATCAATTAAATCTTGAAAATGATATTCTTTTGGTACATTACCTTTTAGAAAGTAATTTTTAAGTACAGCCCTATTTTTTGTTGACATAGTTATATTTTTTTATCGTTGTATTTTAGATTTGAATAAATAATTACATATTTAAAAAAGTTATTATTTTACAGTTCTTAAGGTAACCTATATATTGTTTATATATTATTGTTAATAATATTTGGAATGTTTCTTAAATGTAAATTTTTATGTTATTTAGGATGTTTTAAATTACTAATTTATAGTAATAAATATCAATTCTGAAATTACATAAAAATCTTAATTAAATTTTTGAAACAGTCTTATTTATTGTTTGTTATATATCCAAAGTTAACGTATAATCATCTCCTTCTTTAGTTATTTCTCGTTTCATTTCTACTTCAAAATCTACTTCTATTTCATCTTTTCCAATTCCTTTTTCAATTTCTTTTTCTGCTATATATTGTGCACTAAAATCTTTTCCAACAGTAAGTGTTCCAATTGCATCTTGAATGCTGTCGTTTCCAATCATGTCAATAATATGTTCAGGTGAAGATACAAAAATTGAAATTGAAGTAGTAGGTCTTAGTACAGCATTATTGCTGTGTGCTTCTTTTAGGTTTATTATTGAATTATTTATTATATGAAAAACAGACACATTAGAAACAAAATCAACATAAGGTCTTTTTTCCAAAAAATAAACTATATGTATCGAATAAATATTATCACTTGCAGTAACTTGTATTCCACTATCCTCTTTAACCCAAGGATTTAGAAATTCGCATAAATCTTGATTAATAATTTGCAAATAGTATCTTGGATTATATCCCTCTCTAAATTGCACTTCAAATTTTACTTGAACGTGTTCATATATTGGATTTCGTACTTCAAGTTTTATAAAAGGTGATATTCTTTGAAAAATAAAATCTTTTATTATTTTTAATTCTACTTCCGAACTTCTTGGTTCTAAGCTCGTAACACTTTTTGTTTGTTCTATTGTTGGGATAACAATTACTAAAATATTGCCTGGTTCTACTTCAACATCTTTATTAGTATTGTTAAGACAAATAACTTTGGAAATATCAGGAAATTGTTGTAGAACAATATGTTCAAAATCCCATTTTGTAACACCTCTATTTTTATGCCTTAACCTTTCGCTTACTCTAACCTGAAAGTCTCTTCTGTTTTCTTCACTTGCTCCTCCAAATGAATGAAATGGTTGAATAATTTGCTTAATATCTGGATGGTCTCCAGTAAAAGCATTAATCGTTTCAGCAGGAAGACCTTTTGCAAGGTGTTCTGATGTATTTCCATTATTAAAGAAAGATGCTACTGCTCCATGACATTTAACATAGTTCATGCGATTTACAAAACTATGACCACTATTTGTTTTTATTCTTAAATAGAAAAATCCTTTAGGGAAAATTTTATTATTTGTTAGATTTTTTTGATTGAAAAATTCTTTGTCAAACTCAGAGAAATCAAATATAATAATGCCTGATGTACTCAAATCATTAGTAGAATCAACAAGGATTGTTTTGTCGTATATGTCAATCCAAGTGTCGTTTTGCAAGAAACTCCATTTTATATCTGTTTTTTCTTTTACACTACTTATTAAGTTATCAATATTAATAAATATTGAAAGATCGCTTTTTTCGTGAAAATTTTCAATAGCAATATAAACTTCTGTTCCAACGTCGTATTGAGGTATAAAATTTATTTTATTACCAACAGGTTCTGAAACCAATTTATTACCAAATGGTTGTATGTGATAGTAACACGATTTTTTATATTTACTTTGTTTATTAAAATCTATCAAAAGCGAAGCTTCGTAGTTAATTGAAATTGAGTTCAACGTGGGCGACCAAGGTTCATTAATCTCGTCCGTAGAAGCTCCACCTCGTTTCATAGAACTAAATGCTTGTTTTTTAATTATTTTAGGATATTCATTGTGTCCAAAACCAATTGGTGGATAAATAAATTCAAATTTCAAAAAACCATTTGTACTAATTCTGCTGTAAGCGTCGTTTTTATTAACTTTTGGAGCGATTTTAAAAGGGTCATTTATTTTATTCAAATCAAGATCGTCAATAACACGAATGTTATCCACTGGCATAATACTAGCGTCTTCTAATTCATCAACATCATCAAATAAATAAATAACCTGTTTGTTATCAGCAGGAATCCATTTTCTGTCTTTTAGTGCAGAAACGGCTACTTTAAAAGTTTGATTGTTAACTATATCACTATATCCTTGATAGTATTCAGCAAATCCATTTTCAAGCAAAGGAACATCTTTCCAATCCATAACAATTTGCAAATCATCAATTTTTTTGCTAAATATAGTTTCGTGACCAAGATAAAAAGTTGAGCCAATTGATGGTGTTGCACCAAAAGGTTCGAATGGTACTGATACATCTAAACTTCCATATTCATTTTGCACTCTCAAATCTCTAACACCTTGTACGATAACTTTTATACCAACTTTATCAATTATTATTTGTTTGTAATAGTTGTAGAAATTTAATTTTTCATTGCTTAGGAAAAAATAACACACTGGGAGTTCTCTTTCTTTGGCTTCTGGGAAATCATCAAGCAGACATGGTATTATAGGTGGAAAAACAGCAGGAAGTGTTACTGTTAAATTGAATTGATTTAATGGGTCTCCATAACTATTCTTATGAAAGTAAGTTCTTATATTTTTCTTTGGAATCACAAACATTTCTGGCTCATCTTTTTCTCCAATTGAAGTGTATGCAAAAGAAAACAAGTGATTTACAAATTCATTTATATCATAAATATTGATATTAACATCGTTTAAAATTTCTTCTTTGTACAGCTTCATGAAGTTCTCGAAAGCGTAGCGTTGTAGGTGAAAAGTAAATTCAATTTCTCTATCTCCTTCTGATAATTTTAAAAAAGAGGAAGCTATTGCAAAGCCCAAACTATATGATCTATCATCTTTTTCTTCGCTATGAATATCTTGATTAATATTGTTTGATAAAAACACATGTTCAAATAACTCATGTGCGTCGTCAGAGTGAGTGTTACTGTTAATTATTGTCTTAATTGCATTTATTTTTGCCTGAGTAACAACTATTTCGTCATTAAGTTTATATTGCAAATCATTACCATTCACGTCTTGACCTGCATAAAAACCTGTTCCTTTATCCAGTTTATAAAATTCAATATTATCTTGTAAATCAAACACCAAGTGTACTTTATCTGGAGTTTCTGGAATATGTGTAAATTTAAGAATTTCTTTAAAATAATAGTCTAAATGTCGTTGGGTAAATTTATTGATGTCATTTTGAGCATATTTATACATTTCAACAAAAGCAATGTACAAAGCTATATGTGGTTGAGTATTTCCTTCATTTCTGCTTTTTTGTAAATACTTTTGAGAACTATTAATAAGCAATTCCAAAGATGATAATATGGAATGAAACAAACGATATATATGGTTTACTGCTTCGTGAATAATGTCTGCTTTTTTTGAAGACTTAAAAACATAAGGTTCTATTTCATATTTACTTATATCCCATATTTTATCAGATAAAAATCTAAAAACCCTATTTATTGGTTTGTAAGATGTTTTAGAAGATAGATTATTTTCAAATTCGTAAATTCGAGCCAAGTTTCGTGAAAACTTACTTATAATAAGTTTAATGATTTCGTCATTAAAATCTTCTAATTCTTCTGTAAAGTTTCTCCATTGATCTATTTGTGCTATAAGATCAAAAATTAACTCAAAAGCTACATTAAAATCTAAATTATTGTCTTCTATCTTATCAATTATTGAATCTAGTTTTTTCCCTATTTTTTTAACATCGTAAGAGCTAATATGAATTAGTAGAATTGTTATATCTGAGCCAATAAAAGATTGTGCAGAACCATCTATATTGTTTTCTGTATTATAATAATTTATATATTCAGCAAAATTGCTTGAGAAACTTATAAAGTCTTCAAGTGTTCTTTCGTCTATTTTAAAGTAACTTGCATCAAGTTTTTCTGAATACCTATCTATATGTGATAATCCAAGATTTTCCATTTTATAAATTTGTTCCCTCTGTTAAGTAGAATGGATATACAATATTTGTTCTTGTGTTTGTTGTTCTGATGATGTATTCAATATTGATATAAACTATACCCTCCAAATCATCATTGTTAAAAGTAATATATTCTACAAAAATTCTTGTTTCGTACATTAAAATAGACCTTCTAATTTCGTCTTCAAGTTTTTGTTCTGTATCTAAATTAATTGGCTCAAATAATACAGAATCAATATCACAACCAAAATTTGGGGTCATAAAACGTTCTCCATATTTTGTTGAAAGTAAGATAAATAAACTTTCTTGGATGTCAACTGCACCCGACGACATTTTTATTCCTTGTCGTCCCTTTTTAAATTCTGGAGGAAAACTCCAACCTGTTCCAAGAAATGGAATACTTTTTTTATTCATAATTTTATCCTCCTATTAAAACTGTTGGAAATCCAAGTACTATCACTCCGCCATGAGCTGTGTTATCTCCCATTCTGGCCGCTGGTTTCCCTCCTATTAATACTGTTGCAGAACCTTTTATTATTGTATCAGGTGGACCCACACAAACCACTGGATTTCCCAAAGTAGCAGCTGGCAGTCCGCCAATTAATACATTTGGTGCTCCTGGTGGTAGAATTGGACCTCCTACATGAGGTACAACTCCTGTGACCATGGGACAGGTGTGCATATCTGTAATTCTTGCAGCTGGTGGCATAAATTTTAATTTAAAAAGTTTTTAACAACATTTTTTATAAATAACTAAATTTTAAGGTGTAAACCAATTTTTAATTCCTAATTAATCTTAACTAAAGCTCCTTGAACTTGAACCATAGCTCCAGCTTTTACTACTGTCTGACCTCCAGATGATATTTCAGCCTTTGCATTTCCTTTTGCCACAAACTGTGCTTTTGCAGTGTTTGTTATGTTGGCGCCATCAATTTTTACATCTGTTTTGGCTTTCATTTCAATTTTTAATCCTTCAATGGTAATATTTTTTTTAGCTTTAATATTTACATCTCCAACACCTTCAAGTTCTATCAAATTTGGTTTCATTGTAACCTTATTTTTGGACTTATCTGTAATAACTATAGATTTGTCTTTGTCGCTAATTACAATCGAATGTTTTGCTGGTGTTTCAATAGTTATTATCTTATCCACATCATCAAAAGTTAGTTTTAATTTCTCTCTTGTAACAACCCCTTTTTCTTTATTTTTATCATCTGTTTTATATGGAGTTGCATTTTTGCTGCTATGCAGACTTCCAAGAATAACAGGGAATCTAGCATCTTCATTTAAAAAGCCTACCAATACTTCATCGTTTATTTCTGGTACAAAATAAACTCCTCTTTCTTTTCCCGCATCTGGATACACTTTTCTTGCCCATACATTTGTTTTACTACCAAAAGAAGGAAGTGAAATTTGTATTCTGTGTTGATTATCTGGGTCTTCATGTATTTTTTTTACTATTCCAACTTGCAAACCATGAACAGCTGGTAATAAACCTCCTGCATGTTGTCCACTTACATCAAATTTTTGAGTGTGCATTGTGGGAGATATTCCAAATTGAATATGTGTGTACCAATAGCCAGAACTTATTTCTTGTCTTACACCAGTAACAAAAACTTTTCCATTAAATTTTTTTCCTATTCCTTTTATTTCAAGAGTTTTACCAGGAGTAATATTTGTAACACCTTTACTTTTTATTCTACCAATTAGTTTTGCCATTTTGCTTCTTAACAATTTGGCTTTTCCCCAGTCATTTAATTCGTTAGGGTCAACTGGTCCTGAGTGATATAGTTTCTGTCCATCTTTTTTTACTTTTCCTGCAAGAGCATCTGCTGTTAATGAACCTGTATCTGGAAAACTTGCCGATGAAACTACCTTTTCTGTCGTTTCCTGTTTTTTAATATCCCAGGCATAAGCAGTTACTTTTGATAATTGTGTTTGAGCATTTATATCTGCCTCAAATTCAATAATTGAAGTTCCGTATTCAAGAATTACATCTGGTCCAGCTACTTTTGGCTCTTTGATTATTACTTTATTATCAATTGTTGTAACAATTTTACCATTTAATTCAGCTCTTGTTACCAAAAAATCCCAATCAGTAGTATCGTATTGTAAAATCTGTGGATGTTTGTAAGTGGTTGCTTCAACATCGTTTTGTAAGCCACTATATTTTGAAATTAGGGATTTGAAAATATCGGAATCTTTTTTCTTCTCATATATTTCACTTTTATTTTCTACTGTCATTAAAACAGCTTTATCTTTGCAATGAATATAAGTATAAGAGCTTCCATGTATTATTTTTACTCCATGTTTAATAATCATTCCTTTGTATATAGATTCACTTTCAGTGGAATAGCCTACTTTTATTTCCACCTCATTACCAGGCTCAAGTTCGCTTTTGTCGCTTAATACAAATTCTTGTGTTGATGGATTTCCATCAAGGAAAAACACCTCAGCTGTAGCTATTTTATTTACATCTTGGTGAATATCAATAGAACGTACTTTGAATTCTCCAGGTAATTCTGAACCACCTGCAAAAACTTTTATATTTACTAATCCTTCTGGTTTTGGCGAAGCCATAATTTTTTTTTAATAATTAATTAATAAGTGTAAACCATTTAATTATCTATTTAATGGTGGCAAAATTACTCTATCTCCTGCTCTAAGTTTTCTAAAATTATCTATTTTATTAACCCTTGCAACTTCAAGATAATAAGCAGGATTTGAATAAATTTTATAACACAATCCAGGTAGTGTGTCTCCTTCTTTTACTGTTATTATGTGAGTTAAGTCTGGTGAACTTTTGTTCTCCTCCGCCAATCTTTCAGCTATGTTTACTACTTCAACAAAAGTGAGTTTTGCAGTAGCTTTTAGTGGTATTCCTTTCGCCGTAAATGCTGTATATGTAAATGATATATCTTTTACCTGACCCTTAAACGAGAGTTCGCCCCATGAAAGTCTAACATAGTTTGTTCTATGAATATCTCCATTAAAATCAACAACTAATTTTTTAAAATCTTTTAAAGCTTTTGAAACATCAAAATTTTTCTCGTCTTCCGCAATAAATGTGTTATCAAAAATAAGGTCAAAGCTAATTTCTTCTGGTTTAGAATTTCTGAATTTATTTTCAGAAGCTGATGCACCTACTGCTTGTCCTTCATCAAAACAAATATTGTATTTATGATCAATACTTGAAGGATTGTATCTTACCGCAAACTCACCAACTTTATCTGAATTGGAAAATGTATCTTTTTTGTAAGCAGTTATTTTTAATTTATTTTCAACTTTAGCCATTCTTATCTTTCATTATTTTTATTTATTTGAGAAAAAATTATTGACAAACATTCATCTATGATTTCATTTCTTATTTCTTCAATTTTATCACTACACTTACTGCTGTCTTCGCTGGTAGTAGATGTGCTTCCAACAGTTGCCTTAACAACTATTTCTTTGATTTGAATTGGCATAATATATAACTTGAATTATTTATAAATTGATTGGTTATTTAAAAATTTATTCCTAATCAAATCTAACAAAATACGAATAACGTAACTCTAATGTTTCAATTAAATATTGTGATTGCAAAGCATCAAAACCTGCTACTTCATAACTTACAGGAAAAGCATCGTATAACAACCATTTCATTGCAGGTTTTCCTTTCTCTTTCCCTTCTGTATTTAAAGCAGATACTAAAACAGGTACATGTAAAGTTTGTTTGTATTGTAATGAATCTTCAAACCATTGAAACAATTTATTGTCCATACTCATACCTCTTTTCAACACCAAATTATCATAACCTTCTGTGGTAAGCAGTCCCTTAGGCTGAGCATTAAAACCAAGTTCTTGATATTCCTCCATTTTTAAAGAGCCTTTTAGTCCAGAAACTTCCTTAAAAGCGGATTCAATTGGTCCTAAATATTTACCTTCATTTTTTTTGCTAAAAAGGAAATCAACCCTAAAGTAAAAACCTAATATTGGATATTTATCTGCCATTACAGAAACAAGAATTAATTCAAATTTAATTTATTTTTATAAATTCTAAACCAAACCTTATAAAGATTGGTTAGTGAAAGTGAAATAATAAGTAATACCAAAATATGCAGTCTTTTATTTTAATAATTTAAAATATGGAAATAGCAAGCTATTTTATGACTTTTTAAATTTTAAAAGATTAAACGAACAAGTAAGTTGGTCTTACTTATTTTTATTTTTCACTTAGAATTGTCTATATTTTGTTATGTATTAAAATTTATACTTAACAATATCTAAAAATGGGTAATTATTATAGTATTTATTAAATAATCTATTTTCAGAATTTTTAAATTTTAAATAATCATTTACAATGGTAAATTTCGTTTCAAAATTTAAATTTTTTTGAACTTGAGACTTTAAAAAACACTATTGTTTTCATAAAATATTTTTAGTAGATAGTTAGATATAAAC
Source organism: Bacteroidales bacterium (assembly GCA_029938985.1). Lineage (GTDB taxonomy): Bacteria > Bacteroidota > Bacteroidia > Bacteroidales > JAOZQN01 > JAOZQN01. The sequence continues at coordinate 21,206 of JAOZTW010000010.1, forward strand.
GTTATTTTATAAGAGGTTTTTTTTAACATTAAGTAAGAAAAAATATTTGTATATTGTTTGTATGTAAATATTTTAACAATAAATAATGTTGAAACAGCCCATTAAAAGTAACGTTTATATATATTTAGCTACTTTACCCACAATTTATATGCTAATATTATCCACCAATTGTGGTTTCAATATTTTCACAAACAACAGTTATTTTTTCAATAGAAACTTCATTAGCAGTAGAGTTCATGTCGGGCATTTCCCATTTCGAAACCCATGCGTTTTGTAGCTCCCATGTCATAACAACCTCACCTAATTCGTTGTTTAGTACTATTGTAACAGTGTCTCTGTACTCATCCCTGTTAATCGCAACATTGTCGTGCCAAGTTTTAAAATCTTGGTCGTCTTCAAATATCGCTTTAGTAAATACTATATCGTCAAATTTCTGTAGTCCAGGACGTTTTGTAGGATAAAACACTTCACTTTTACCATCACGGTATTCAATTGGCTCAATTGTAGAGTTTAGTCCGCTTGCTTCCGAGCAGATAATTGAACCGCTTTCTGCTCCTTCCCAGCTTACTACAAAGTAAAACTTACCAACAGGATATGCAACTTCATCAGCCATAATATATTTTGTTTATTTTGTTTAAATTATTTTGAAAGTTATTTAAGAAGCTGGAATAAAATTTTGTTTTCTGTTTTAGACCCGTTTCTTATTTTGAAGCAAATAATTTCTTATTACTCCAAAATTACTAAATATAATATTTATTATTCTCCACCTTCTCCACCTACTTTGTGAGAAAATTTAATTATAATGAATTCTGCTGGACGAACTACTGCCATACCAACTTCAATTATCATTCTTCCTTCAAGAATATCTACTTGAGTCATAGTAGAGCCAAGACCAACATTTACAAAGAAGGCATCTCCAGGAGTAGCACCTTGTAAAGCACCTGCTTTCCATAAGTTAGTAAGGTAATTATTCATCATTGCTTTAATTCTTACCCAAGTCATTTCAACGTTTGCTTCAAAAACAGCCCAAGAAGAACTTTGTTTTAATGTTTTTTCTGCTGTATTGAAAAATCTTCTAACTGAAATATATCTCCATTCGTTGTCGTTTCCTGCAAGAGTTCTTGCTCCCCAAACTAAACTACCTTGTCCAGGGAAAGTTCTGATTGCATTTACAGATTTCCCACCAACTGGGTCAACGTTTAGGTTTTCTTGTTGATCGTTATCAATTTTAACCCAAGGTTTAACAATATTTGAAACACTAACATTTGCTGGAGCTTTCCAAACACCTCTTGCTGAGTCAACTTGAGCATAAATTCCTGCCATTGCCCCACTTGGAGGAAGTTTTGAAGCTTCTTCATATATTTGACCTACGGCAGTTTTGTATAATTTTACATTTTCATAAACTGCTTTATCGCAACCATCTTCTATGTCGGAAGCATCTTTTTTAATTGAACTAATTAATTTTCCAAAGTTTAAGAAAACATTTTTTAGCATTGACAAAGTAGCTACAACTAATTGACCTTCGTCTTTAATTTTTGCTAAGTCGGCGTTTGCTGTTGTTTTTGAAAGTTGGAAATTAAGAAAATCTTTCTTAGCATCAAATGCGTTTGCTTTTAAAGCAAGGTCAATTGAGTATAAACTTTTTACAAGAGTTGCAAAAACTGATTTTTCATTAATTTTTTGTTTAATTTCGTTAAGAACAGTAGCATTTGTTAAGTCCTTATCGTTCAATTTTACTAAGTTAAGAGCTGTATTTTTAAGAACATTTAGTTTATAAATAAGTTCTCCTTTTTTGTTAGCAATATTTTTGGCAACTTGTTCAAAAACTGCTTTTAGTGATTTATTATCGCCTGTTGGACTGCTTGCGAAAGTAGTAATTTTTCCAGAATCTGCAATTGCAGCTTCTAAATTAGTTATTTGAATTTGATTAGAAACAAGATCTTTCAAGTTCACATTACTCCCTTTACTATTTTTGAAGTTTACATTTTTATATGCAAAATCAGTAGTAAATAAAGTTTTTAACCATGGATAATATGCAGCTCCAAACTTTAAACCATTAATACCAACTCCTGTTCTGAAATTACCAATTACATCGTCCATGTCGTCTAAATCTTTATAGCCGTCATAAATATCAAGAATAGTAACACGATCGTTTAGTTTATCGCAAAGCATAAGAGCCTTTTGTTGAACAGCATAACATTCTTCTTTTGTTTTAAGAAGCATAGCATCGGGCAATACGATAATTGTTGGTAAGTTTTCTTTCTTTAGCAAGTCAATACCACCATCTAAATCTTCTTTGTCTATTTCGTTGGAATAATTACCAATTGAAACGATACAACACTGACCTCCACCATTAGCGAAAAACATTTTTATGCTTTGAAACATATAATATTGTTTTTCAAACTCTACTTTTGCAATGTTTTTATTGTTGTCAAGATAAACATCTATTTTTTTGTGTGAGAAGTCGCCTCCAAAAATCTCTTGATACTCTATTAAAGAGCTCAAATAGATTGGCATATTAATTACATCTGTTCCATTTTTTGATGCAGTTTCTGTATATCCGATAAATGCTGGAATCGCAGTTGGAACTTCTGCAGCTGAAGGAGCGGTCTTAGAAATTTCTTCTATATATACTCCAGGTGTTTTGTAGTCAGCCATAAAAATGGTGTTATTGGTTAGTAG
>JAOZTW010000261.1 GCA_029938985.1 Bacteroidales bacterium
TTGGCAATATAGCCCTATTTTTTATTAACCAACACTGTTATGTAGGGACTACCAAAAACCTCAATCAAAACAACAATACAATACCATATAGCAGAATTGATATTGCAGTTTTATATAAAATAAAAGCAAAAAAATTGCAAACAGAAGTAAGTTTTTCGATGCTTAACCTACTAAATACAAAAAACATAAGATATACCGATTTTATTGTTTTACAAGACAGTAAAGTAATTTTTTCGAAAGCCACAAGGTTTACACCTTTAATGAATATTCATTTTATTTTTTAGCTTGCTCTAATACAGGAATTTAGGTGTATTAAATTTCAATTAAATTATTAAGTATTGCATAAATTGTGAGACCAGAAACTGATTTTATTCCAAGTTTATTGGTAATATTTTTACGGTGAGTTATTACAGTGTGAGGGCTTATAAACAACAATTTAGCAATTTGTTTATTGGTATTTCCTTTAGCTATATATTTTACTATTTCTGACTCTCTGGCACTTATATCTCCATTATTATCATTTTCATTTTTTAAATTATCAATATATTGTTCTATAATATTATTGATTTTTGTCGCTATACTATCTTTAGATTCTGTTATTTGTAATTTTTCAATAATCAAAAATTGGTTAAAAGAAATTGTTTTGTTGGTAGTTATTAAAACAATTTTAGTATTTTGAAGTTTTGCAATATTGGTTTTATCTGATAAATTAGGAAGTAAATCTTGGTTTATAAATAATAAATCTGGAGCTTTTTCAATAATATTATATTTGAATTGAATGAAATCATTTATTAAAATAATATCCAAAGAATTTTCAATTTTTTTAATTATTGAAAACAATCCTTCAGCAATTAAATATCTTTTTTCAAAAATTAATATTTTCATAATTCTTAATTCCTAATTCTGTTTCAATAATTAAAGCTTTGGGTATTAACACTTTCTCTTCTATACGTTGATGATTTTTTAAATCTTTTTCAAGTTCAAAAAGATCAAATAAAATATGATTACAAAGGTCTGTTTGTTCAGTTCTTGGGATATATTTAATTATTATATTTTTAAGGTCAAATAATTTTTCTTCCACATCTGAATGTTCCGAAGCATATTGTGATACTGAAAAATTATAGTTTTGTATTTCGTTTTTATTTTTATCGGTAGAATTAGATATATAAGTTTTTTCTAATAAAATTATATAAGGATAAACAACACTATTTTCTTGATATATATGAGCAATTAATTCTTTTTTATATTCATCAAAAAAAGTTTTAATAAGTGCCACTTTCTGAACTTGAGTTGAACTGCATTTTTGCACAAATTCACTAATCATCTTTTCAATACTATTTAATTTTACATCAATAAAAAAATCATGTGATTTTTTCAAATAATCAATTATTAGGTCTATTGATTGATTTTGTAAGTGATTTTCAGGCAAATAGTTTTCATTATTAAAAGTATTAACTATTTCTAGAAAAAAAACAGTATCTATTTCTTCTAACTTGCAAACCTGTTCTACTGTTTTTTCGCCAAAACCAAGTCTAAGACCAAAACGATTTAATACTGGCAGAAGTTGATAATTTATGAGTATCAATTCTGCCATTTTTATATTTTTATTTATTACCATTTGCATAATAATTTTTTACTGGATAGCCGTATATTTCCATTAACATTCGTGTTAGTTCATTTTCATCTCCTTCTAATTCTAACATACTTTGATTTACGTATTTATCAAAATTTTGTTTATCCGCAGGAAGTATATGATTTTGAAATTTGCTTGTGTCAAATAATTTGTTAGCGGCAATATAGTTAACTGGTTTTAATTGATACATTTTATAAATCTGATTATCAATAATTTCAGCAAGTTTATTGAATTTGTCAGAGCGTTTTTTAATTGTTTTAATAACATCTAATTCGCTATCTAATGGTTTTCCAATACCGTAGTGTACAGCACCTTTTTGTTTTTCCATTCCTTTTCCCATGCTTAATAAATCGTCAAGTCTAGTTTTTTTGTAATTCTTATCAAATTTTTTATTATACAATTCTCTAACCTTCTCAACATCACATGGTTCATATTCATACGAAATACAAACAGGTACAATTTTCAATTGTTTAAAATCTTCTACAAAATTATTAGTTCCACTAATGTTTAACATTTTAAGAAGGCTAATTTGAGTTTTATCATCTCCATTTTTTGTACGTCCTTCTCGTTGTGCTATCCAGACTGATGTTTTTTTCTCTGTTAACGTAAATCTTATATATTTTGATAGCAAAGCGGAATAATGATATAAATCCTTTGAAGCTACATCTCTTTTCACAATAAAAGTTTTATTTAACTTCACTAAATCAGTTATCCATTTTAGTATTAGTAAATTGCTACCCATTGCCACCTCCATCGTATCATAACCATTTGACATCAAAATTTTGTTTAGTAAAACAGAATCTAAAATAATATCTCTATGGTTTGTTATAAACAAATATTTTTTATCTTTCTTTATGTTTTCAAAACCATCATAAGTAAGCGATGTCGTGCTTTTAGCTACAATTTTATCAACCATTTTTTGTAAAATAACTTTCTGAAACTGCTCAGTGGTTTCTACTTGCAAAAGCATGTTTATGATATCTCTTACATGAACATCTGGAAAAAAGAACTTTACAAATCTTATAAAACCTCTTTCTTTAACAATCTTTTCTAAAACACCCCTAAATTCACTATTTGTATATGGTCTTATTTCATCAAATTGTGTTATATCTGTCATTATTTTTTATTTTTATTTTTTATTTTTATTTTTCTATAAACAAGAAATATTATTATACTTATTATTATTAAAACAGGTCAAATATAAGTTAGCCCCACAAAGAACGAAAGTGTTCCATACCAGCCAGCTTGTAAGCCTTCTGCTATTTTACTGAAAAAACCAAATTTATATTCACTTTTTATTTTAAAATTTTGATAAACTGATAAATAAATAGTACTATACGAAGATTGGTCATCAAGAAATTTCAGATGTCCTTCTCCTGCCTCAATTTCTTCTCTAATTGCATATATATAATTGTTTACTTGCAAAATATCATTTATTGTGTAAGCTTTTTTTAATATTTCTAAATATTGTTCTTCTTCTCTTTTTTTGTTTTTCAAACGTGCAAATACATCAACATATTCGGCTGTAACATCTTGTACTGAAATATGTTTAGCTTTAACAGCTTTCTCACCTTTAATTATTGCCTCTACAAGGCTGTCGAATTGTTCTACAGGAACTCTAATTTGAAAACTATTTAATATCTGATAGTCGTATTTATGTTCATTTTCGTCAGATATATAAGCACCCCATTTCTTTATTTGATAATAAATTTTATCCTTTGATTTTTGATAATCCTCAAGTTCACATTCAATATTTGCCGTTTTAATTAGTTTTTGTTTAATGTTTTTTATGCCATCGTCTATAGTTTGTTCCACAACAGTTGGGTCTGTTTTAATCGCTTTCTTTTCATTCTCACTTATTTTTTCACTATCCAAAAAATCGTCTCCTTTGTAATATTCACTCGCATCAGTTTTAGTAACTGTACCTGTGCCTCCTCCCCCCATGCCAACACTATTAACAAAGGATTGCATCTCACTTGAGTTATTTTGACCACAACCGTAAATAAAAATAAATGAAATAAAAATGATAAATAATTGTTTGTATATATAGTGTTTTTTGGTTTTCATTATTAAATATTTTAAATTTATAAAAGTTTGTTTTCATAAAAATTATGTAAAAATAAATATTATTTATTGTTTTTTTAAATTTTTAATCATTTAATTTGAATTTTTTATTTTATTTTACGTTTTTAAATTATCAAATATTAAAATTATAACTATGAAAAAGATATTATTAATTATTTTTGTTGTAAGTTTTGCAACAAGTATTTTTGCTCAAGACGACTATCAACTTGCATTGCAATATTATAAAAATGAGGAGTTTGAGAAGGCTTCAGTGTTATTCGAAAAGCTCTATAAAAAACGGGGAACCAAGTTTTATTTTGACTATTATTTGAATTGTTTAATAGAATTAGAGGATTTTGATTTGGCTGAAAAAAAAATAAAAAAACAAATAAAAAAACACAAATCTGATTTAACTTTTAATGTAGATTTAGGATTTATATACAAAAAACAAGGTTTCGAAGACAAAGCAGAGAAGGAATTTAAACATGTATTAAAAAATTTAATTTCTGATAAAAATCAAATTATAAGAGTTGCAAATTCTTTTACCAACAAAAAAGAATACGACTGGGCAGAAAAAGTTTACTACGAAGGACGAAGAATTAGTAGCGAAAAATTTCATTTAGAACTTGCAAATTTATTTTCTATACAGCGAAAAAGTGCAGAAATGATTGACCAGTTTCTAAATTTAATTTCATCAAATTACGGTCAAACAGGAATGGTGAAAAAACGTTTTTTATGGTTTCTCAATCACGACACTAATGATGAGTTTTTTAATTTGTTAAAATCTAAGCTTTTGGCAAAAATTCAACTCACCAGAAATGACCTATTTAACGAAATGTTGATTTGGTTGTTTACTCAAAAAAATGATTTTTATAATGCTTATATTCAAGCAAAAGCATTGGATAGAAGGAATAATGAAATTGGTGTTAGAGTGTTTACTATTGCAGAACTTGCATTTGAAAACAATGATTATTCTACTGCAAACGAGGCGTTTACTTATGTAGTTAATAAAGGTAAGTCAAAACCATATTATTATAAAGCAAATTTTGGATTACTTGATGTTTTGTACTTACAGGTTACAAATAATGAAATTAATACAGAACCAGAACTTAAAAAAGTAGAAGAACGGTATCTTTCGTTAGTAAACGAACTTGGGATAAATTCTAAAACAATTGTGTTAATAGTTGACTTGGCACATTTGCAAGCATTTTATTTGAACAATACTGACGATGCTATTGATTTATTAAACGAAGCCATTGAACTACAAGGTATAAACAACAAATCAAAAGGAGTTTGTCAAATTGAATTAGGAGACATTTTACTATTAGAAGACAATAGTTGGGACGCAATTCTAACTTATGCAAAAGCCGAAGAAATAAATAAACACAACGATGTTGGCGACGAAGCTAAATTAAAAAAAGCAAAAGTTTATTATTTTATTGGGAATTTTACTTGGGCACAATCGCAGTTAGATATTTTAAAAGGAAGTACCTCAAAACTAATTGCCAACGATGCTTTTGAACTTGCAAATATCATTAAAGATAATCTTGGAGAAGATAGTGTTTATACAGCATTAGAAACGTATGCAAGTGCAGATTTACTATTTTTTCAGCATAAATTCGAAGAAGCTAATACATTAATAGATACATTATTAAAAAATTATTCTTTCCATTCAATTGCAGATGAGGCATATTTTTTAAAATATAAAATTGCGTTATCAAATACTAATTACGAAGAGGCGGTTGCCAATCTGCAAATTATTGTAAAAAATTACCCTTGGGATATTTTAGCAGATAAATCTGTTTTTTATACCGCAGAGTTATATGATTATAAATTAAATGATAAAGAAAAAGCTATTGAATATTATAAAATGTTATTATTTGACTACACAGGAAGTATTTATGTAGTTAGAGCCAGAGAACGATTCAGAACATTAAATGGTGATTTTGATGAGGAAAATTAGGTATTTTGTAAACTGTTAGCTTTTTTGGGCGTTTTTCACGAGTTTCAATTTCTTCGTTACTTTTGAAATAATAAAATGCTCATTTACAAAGGTAAACTTTAATTCTAATATTTCAAAAAAGCCTTGAACTTGACTCTCGTGAAAAACGCCCTTTTTTGTTATTTTTTAAAATACAGAAAATTAACCTATCAGAACACCATCTAATTTTATTTGTTTTTCATTTTTGCGATAAACATATACTATTCCATATTTTTTAGCTTTTTCTCGCTTAATAAGTGGAGAATAATTTTTAAAACTATTTTCAATTTCGTTCCAAAGATTTACAATTAGTTTATCTGCCTTGGGACGAAGTTGTGCTATTTTATTTTGAGCTTTTAAATTTATATTTTTCAAGGTTTTTTGATGATTGTAATCTTCTAAAAAATTATCATAATGTAATTTCACAACTGAAATTTTTGGATTATATATAGCCTTACCGCCTTTTGAAACTCTAAGTTGTTCGCCTTCAATAATTTTTTCACCCCATTGTATTATATCACTTTCTTTGTTAAACAAAGGTATATTTGAATTTGTAGCTTTTATTCTATAAAATTCTCTTATCTTTGCATCAAACTCACCTCTGACAATTGCAAGATTAATAACCTGCAAAAAATGTGATAGATAAGTTTTTAATTTATTCATAGAATCTTTATATTTTTTATTATTATTTACTTGATTTGTATAACTTTCTTTTTGGAAAATTATAGCATTTTCAAATTCAGGTAAAAATAACTTTAAGTTATAATAAAGTTCTCTTGAAAAAACTTGATTAGAATTCTTATCTATTTCCCACATTTCTAAAGCACTTTTAAGAGCAGAAACTCTTGCTTTATCGGTGTTTGGAAGTCGTCTGTAAGGCATAAATTTTATTTTATTAACTACTTAATTATAAAATTTATACTCACAAAAATTATTCCATAAAATATTTTTTCAATAGTATTTTATTCTAATATATAGAAACCATTTTCACAACTTATTTCAATAGTTTTTCTAAAGTTGGGAGTATCATTAATAAGGAATTGGAAAATAATAAGTTCGGAAACTGTTAAATTAGTTTGCTGTTTTTGGGACTTAAAACAAATTACTAATAATGAATTATTTGAAACTTTATTTTATTTTCTAAAAATAGTGAAATAATGACGCAGTTTCCTAAGTTATTTTTTGACAATTCCTTAACAATAATACCAAACATAGCATGCTCATTTACACCTACAATAAATATTATTTATTTATTTGTAAAAACTTGCTAATCTTTTATATATTTTCTAATTTCTTCTTCCGATATTTTCAATATTTTGCAAATATCAGAAATTGTATAATTAGCATTATATAAGTTATTTATACTGTTTTTTATTATATTATTTTGGTAATTTAATTCGTCATCTTTATCTTTTAATTTTTTATTAAATTTAATTTCTGCTTTAG
>JAOZTW010000879.1 GCA_029938985.1 Bacteroidales bacterium
AAATTCAAAAGAACAAGTTTAAATGGTTAATTATTTATTTTGATATGCCTAAGTAGATAATCGTATATAAACAACACTTTTTTATAGGCTATTTTTGTATTAGGCAAGGCGTAAAATATTTGCATATTGCTGATATGGTAATCTTTTACTACAAAGCATAATGATAGCATAGAGCTTAAAAAGGGACGTTTATATATGCCTAACTACTTAACGCTTTTTGGAGCAACTTAGACATATCAAAATAAAATAAGGAAATTTGGTTTAAGTAAAGTCATCACAATATTTGACAGTAAACCATCTGTTTTTTAATAGGTGTTACCTTTTGGAACGCCGATAAAAACGGATTTTTAAAATCTGTTTTTCGGTTTACAGTCAAATATCTTAATATTATTGGCATTTTTCACGAGTCTCAATTTCATCGTTACTTTTGAAATATTAAAATGCTCATTTACAAAAGTAAACTTTAATTCTAATATTACAAAAATGCCTTGTACTTTACTCTTATGAAAAACGCCCAAAAAAGATACAAATTGTAGAAAAACTGTGTTTTCACTTAATAAATAATTTTTATGATAATAGGAGTTTACAAACCACAAAAATTACCTTTTAGTTTTAGAATAATAATTCAAAATGTTACGGAATATTTGACCTTAGAAGGAGTGGAATTTATTTTTTTTGAAAATATAACAGAAATTCCCCAAAAAGTGGATTTATATTGGGACCCCAATGTTGGCGGAGGTTATTTGCCTACTTTAAATAAAAATAATTGCTCACAACCAATTGTTATAACATTTCATGGTGCAAGATTATTTGCTCTAAAAATTAGTGAATTAAAAACTAATAAATTAGGTCCTATAAAAATACTGAAACATAGATTTTATCTGAAAAGAAAATGGAAGGAATTTGTAAATCATTATGCAAAAGTTATTACGGTATCTAATTATTCAAAATCGGAGATATTAAAATATACTACTTTTAAAGAAGAACAAATTATTCCAATTCACCTTGCGGTGGATTTTAAAACTTTTTTCCCACACAAAAATAAAAACTCCGTAGAGAATAAATACTTTTTGCATGTGTCCGAATATCAGCCAGTAAAAAATTTAGATAGAATAATTAAAGCGTATTTAATGGCAGTGAAAAACAATCCAGATTTTCCTGATTTTTATATAATGAGTAGAAATTTTAATGAGAAGATAAAAAATAAAAAAATAAAAATTCTTGATAGCAAACCAAAAACAAACGAAGAAATAGCCAAACTTTATAGAAATGCTTTTGCATTGCTATTTCCTACTTTGCACGAAGGTTTTGGAATTCCTATTTTGGAAGCTATGGCAAGTGGAATACCTGTAATAACATCAAATACAACTGCTTGTGAGGAGGTAGCAAATAATTCTGCTTTGCTTGTAGACCCAAAAAATATTAATGAAATAGCTAATGAAATAAAAAATATTTCGGAAAACACTGATTTGTATAAAAATATGCAAAAAAAAGGATTTGAAAGAGTAAAAGATTTTAGCTGGAAAAAAACAGCAAACCAACACTATAACGTTTTTAAAAATTGTTTAAAATAATAAAAATGAATAAACCAACTTTTTTATGTGTTGGTGCTCAAAAAGCTGGCACAACCTCACTGTATAATATAATAAAACAACATTCACAAATTTTTATGCCCCAAAAAAAAGAACTTCATTTTTTTGACTGGCACGAAAATTTTGCAAAAGGAAATGATTGGTATTTTAAAAAGTTTCAAAACTCAGAAAAATACTTGGCAAGAGGAGAAATTACTCCAAATTATATTTATAAGGAATATGTTCCTAAACGAATTTTGGATATTATAGGAAAAGATGTAAAATTAATTTTTATGCTCCGAAATCCCGCAGACCGAGCTTTTTCTCACTATAAAATGAGAGTAGGTAGAGAAAATGAACAAAAAATAGGTTATCCGTTTAAAGTTGTACAATAATATTACGACTACTGTATCAAGACA
>JAOZTW010000011.1 GCA_029938985.1 Bacteroidales bacterium
AAGCTTGTTAGACCATATTTTAATTCTTCTACTCGTTCTATTTGTTGCAAAAACACCTTTTTATTATTTTCAAATATATTTCTATTCCTGTGAATAGGAATTAAATTATATATTTCTTTTGATTTATCATATTTTATTTTTGATTTTGCTAACTCTACAATATTGTTATAAATTCGAAGAATAAGAATATTCCGACTTCTATCTCTTTTGATTTTAATATCTCCATTCAGATTAAAAGTACTTATTGTTGTTTTTGCTTTTAAAAATAAATATTCATCTTTTTTATTTAAAGGTTCAATAGTAAATTTTTTGGCTTTTGATAAAAATACTATTTTAAACAACTCCAACGGGTTATCTGTTGTAGGATTGAACAGCAACGGTTTTTCTTCAATAATTGCTTTTTTATTTTTTAATGAAACTTTTGTTCCTTTAACTATTTTATTATTTATATATAATGGAAAATTTGCATGTTTATAGATGCTACTATTGCATAATGTACAAAGAGGAATATAATTTTTGTAATTAAAAGTTAACCACCAATAAAGTTTTCTTGGTCTAAAATGGTCAACAGGATTAGTTCTATCAATTATTCGTTCACAAATAGGACAAGTATCATCTGTAAATTTTATTAAATCATCTTTAAACCATTTGTTCCAAGGACTTTCTTTTCTTTTCTTAAGTTCGTTGTATTTTATTTCATCAATTGAAAATTCATTAAACTCTTTATTAAAATTTTCTCCTTTTGTTACAAATTCCTTATTCTCATATATGAATTTCAAATCTTTCATTATAGATATTTTTTTAATTTTTCTTCTAACTCAGAATACTCTTTATCTGTTAATTCTGGAATTTCTTTCATTTCTTTATAATCAAATCCTTTTTCTTTTAAAAATTTCAAAAAAGCTAAATATCTATAATCGTGAATTAACATAGAAAGAAAAGTTTTTTCTAATTCTTTTTCCAATCTAAAAAACTCCTCATTTTTATTGTTTTCTAATTTTAATTCAAAATAATTATCAAGTGTATTTTGTAGCGATGGACTGATTACAGATTCTAAACCAAAATAGGTTAAGAAAATTGTTCCTAAATCAAGATATTTTGTTCCCTCATATTTTTTATGTATTATATCATTGTTTTCATTTACAACAAATTCTATAATTTCGTCAGCATTTCTATCAAGAATAGAAACAGGATTATGAGTAGTAACAATAAATTGGATATTTGGAAATGTATCCGAAAGTTTATTTAAATAATTTTTTTGCCAAGCAGGATGCAAATGACGGTCAAATTCGTCAATTGCTATTATTCCATTGATAGTTTTAAAATTAGATTCAAAATCTTTTGCATTTATTTCAGTATTTTTGCGAACAACCGAAATAATACGTAAAATAATATCTGTAAGAAAAATTATATTATTTCTATATCCTTCGCTTAATTGTTCGGTTGTTAGTTCGTTGTTTTGTTTATCATAAAAAAAGTATGACACACTGTTTTCCAATTTCTTTAATCTTATATCTTTCGGAATAATTGTATTTAAAGTTCTGGTAATAATTGATTCTATTTTTGAAGCCTCATTTGAATTTTTCAGTAACAACGAATTTAGTACACCAAGCGTATCGTAAAAAGAATTTGTATAATCAGCAAAAATAGATTCGGTGTAATGCCATTTGTTTGTACCAAACAGTAAATCATCAATAATCAGTTTATAATTAAGCTTTTCGTATTTAGTAAAAGTGTTTGCACAATATGCTAATAATATTACTGGTTTTATGTATAAATTCCTCTGTGCTATGTAAAAATCTTCATTTTTTGTTTCATATTCATCTTCATTTTCATATTTTAAATTTATTTTAAAAGCATTTTCGCCTTTATTAATAAATTGTTTTAGCTTTAAACTTAAAGTATCTTCGTTTTTTTCGGGAAGAGCTGCAATTGTAAGTGCTTGCAAAAAAGATGTTTTACCAAAAGCATTTTCGCCAAGTATAATATTTATTTTTGAAGATAAATCTATTTCAATATTTTTAAATAATTTAAAATTTTGAATAGTTATTTTTTTTAATTTTTCAGTTGTAGTTCTTAAATTATTATTTTTATACGATAATTGTTTGTTTCTTTGCGAGTTAATACTTGTATTAATTTCTTTATACTCTTTTAATAATTTTATCCAATCTAAAAATGATGCTTTCATTTTGTCAAAAGCCCCCCTTAAATCAATTACTTCTTCAAAAAAATCAGAAGAATAAGGTTTATGTGAAAAAATATAATAAATTGTAAATTCATTTTTCTTATTTATTCCCATAACTTTTGTTATTTCAAAATAATTACCTGTGTTTTTATCTTTATCCTCAAACCTAATAATGTAGTTTTTACCTTCATTATATTCAATAATATCATTAAATTTTAAATAATATTCATTAACTAATTTTGAGATATTAAGTGGCAATGTTTTTTTCATTTTTCTATAAATTTTAAAATATGTATTAATCTTTATACCAACCTGCTTGTCTAATTTCAAAATCAAGAACTTTTTTGAATGGAGTTAAGTTGTCAAAAAGCTCATCTGATGAAGCATTTCCTTTATTGTGTCTCCAAAAAGTTTTACTATCTATTGTACCCATTACAAAATAGTTATCTGGGTCAAATGCTATTCCTTTTTGCTCTAATTCGATTGATATGTATTTATCAATATTATCCTTTTTTGCAATTATTAAATTACATCTCGTGCAAAATTTACAAGATAAATTTAATGTGTAAATATTATTTTTATCTAAAGAAATAAACAATGGAAATTTTCTTACATTTGTTTTGGTATCACAACTTGTACATTTTGTTGCACCATAAAAAGAATATTTGTTTAAAAAAAAATTGTATTTTGGTTTTTGCATTTTTTGTAATTTTAAGTGTTAGTTTTACATTAAGTAGCTATATTAAAACAACTTATCTAAATTAATTGTCTTTTACTTGTTTGTCAATAATTGTTTTTAATGTTTGAATTTTATTATTGCTTTTTATTAGTTCTTCAATTTTTGAACGGTCAATAAAAATAATTTTCCCTTTAGAGTTCGAGGTTCTTACTGCCTCAATATATGTATTTCTGGTTATTGTATTTGAAGTAATTATTATTCCAAAGTTTGACAAATCATTCGTATTTTGTAGTTTAAAATAAAATTGAATAAAAGCATTTTTATCAACTTTATTTTTTGTATTTTTACATTCTACAAGAATATATGGTGAAAATTTTTGAAAAAAATTATCATTAATTTCGTTTCTTATAATTAAATCTACTTCGTTTAGACTTTTATCTTTATGTCGTTTCAGTATATTAGTAAATCCCATTTGATTAAACAATAAAACTGTAAAATCCTCAAACTTACTTCCTTTTAGATTTATATTTGGTTCATTGATAGCATTTGAGAGCAGATTTCTTAATGCTGTTTGATTTAATTCGGGATTGTTATCATGTTCTTCAACAATACTATCTACCGATTTTAATACTTTCTTTTTTAAAATTTTATAATCACCTTTGGTTATAATATTATTTATTTTTTTATTTTTAAAAAGGTCAATAATTTTCTCATAATCATCTATATATCCACTTACTACAATGATTTTAGCATAAGGATTTACTTGTGGTATTTTTTCTAATAAATCAACACCATCAAATTCAAAATTGTCCATTCTTAAATCTACAAAAACAATATTATAATACAAATTTTCAATTTTATTTAATATTTCATCTTCCTCAATGGCTGTATAAACTTTTATTGTAGGACGTTCTTTTTCAATTATTTTACTTATAGTGTTAGCAAACTTCTTCTCATCGTCAATTATTAATACTGAATGTTGCATTCTATTTATTATTTGGTATTGTTAATAAAAAAACTGTATTATATTCATTTTCAGAACCATTGTATTTTATTTCTCCCGACAAAGCTTTCAAATTATCCGTAACCTGCCCCAGACCTATTCCTGAGCCAGATTTTTTTGTAGAAAAACTATATTGAAATATTTTTCTTGCATCTTTACTTTTTATTCCGACACCTGTATCACAAAATTTTATTATAAAATTATTCTCTATTTCAGAGAAATATACTGAAATTTTCTTTATTTCCTTATTTTTTAGTGCCTCTACTGAGTTTTCAAATAATAATTCCATTATAGTATGAAAGGTAAAATAAGGAATATTTACTTGATATTGGTTTGAAATATTATCGTAAAAAACTTCAAATTTAATTTTTTTTCTTTTTTAAAAAGAAATATATCGTATTTTAAAAGCATTAAACTCTTCTAAAAGGAAATCTTGTTTTTTATAAAGGCTATCTATTCGGCTAAATTCTTCAATTGCCTCGTTAACAAGTTGTATTTGTTCTTCAAGCTCATTCTTTAAATCTGGAGTTATTTGATTTTCCTCTTCAATAATTAAAGCTTGCAAAGGAGTAAAATTATTTCTAATTCTATGAATATAAAATCTGATATTGCTACTATTTAATTCATTTAATTTTTTTATTTGTTCTTCTTTTTCAATTTCTCTTTCATAAATCTTCTCTTGTTTTCGTTTCTTAAAGTTGTTATAATATAGAGGGATAAAAAGTAACTGTGTTAAAACATATAAAATTATAAAAATGGCAAAAATAATAAAAGAATTATTTTCTTGTAATATTTGGGGTTGAATATTTGCTAATAATTTTAGAATTAAAAATAAGGGAATAATAATTAAATCTAAAACAATAAATACAATAAACATTCTTTTTTCAAACCTTGTATTTTGTTTATTTTCTAATATTAACTTTGATATAAAAAAAATACTAATAAACAACATTGGGAATAAAAAAAATACTACCAAATATATCTTATTTTCTTCATTATTTTCAAATATGGCATAAGACATTAAATAAATAAATGTTGTTATATTTTGTTTTACAAGCAAATCGCCTTCTTGATTCTCAAAATTTATTATATTATAAAAATTAATAACACTAAAAACTACTGTTAATCCTACAAAAATATAATCAGTTATGATTTCTTTATTTAAAAATATATAGTTTTCTATAAACAGATGTTTAAAAAAGATAAAGAAGATAGCGTAAATAGGAAAACACTATATAATATTAAATTTATTTTATCTCTCGTTTCTAATTTAGGCATTTTATATTTTATTAAAAACAGTAAAATAATGAAAATAAGCTAAATACAATCGGCTTACAAAAAATATTTTTTTGCAAGCCAATTTATAATTATTAACTACTGATTGAGTTAACCGCAATTTCTATTGCTTTGTTTATTCCTGCTGGATTTTTTCCTCCTGCACTTGCAGAGAAAACTTGACCACCTCCGCCACCTTGTATCTCTTTGGCTACTTGTCTAATAATGGTGTTTGCATTAATATTTTTTTCTGTTGTTAGGTTTTTAGAGACATCAATAGAGAGCATTGCTTTACCTTTTATATCTGCTCCAAGACAAAGAAACAGGTCGTCAATTTCGCCTTTTAAATCCGATGCAAGTTGTTTCATCAAACCAGCAGATTCTATTTCAATTTTAGTGGCAATAACATTTATTCCATTGATATTCTTTACTTTATCTTTCAAATCTTTTTTCATAAATGAAAGTTTCAGTTTATTGAAAGCCGACATTTGTTTACCAAATTCTTTGTTTTCCGAAATCAGTTTTTCTACACTTTTAATTAAATTTTTGGAAGCCTTAAAAATTGTTTTCATATTGTTTACTGTTTCAATATGCGAATTAATATATTTTTCGCATTCGGCACCAGTAATTGCCTCAATTCTACGTATTCCTGTTGCAATAGAACCTTCCGAAATTATTTTTACCAAACCAATATTTCCAGTAGCCTCAACGTGCAAACCACCACAAAGTTCTACTGCATTATCAAATTTTACAACACGTACTAAGTCTCCATATTTTTCTCCAAACAATGCTATTGCTCCCATTTCTTGTGCTTCGGTCATTGGTATAGCACGTTTTTCTATCAAACTGCTGTTTTGACGGATTTTACTATTTACCAAAGTTTCAATTTTATTTATTTCCTCGTCTGTTAATTTTTGAAAATGAGAGAAATCAAAACGAAGTTTTCTATTATCCACCAATGAACCTTTTTGTTCAACATGATTACCAACAACTGTACGTAAAGCATTATGTAATAAATGTGTAGCTGAATGATTTGCAGAAATCAAATTTCTACGTTCTTTATTTACCACTGCCTTAAAATTTGCAGTAATATTTTTTGGTAACTCTTTGGCATAATGAATAATAAGTCCATGTTCGTTTTTTGTATCAAATATTTGCACCTTTTCGTCATTGGCTTCAATATAACCAGTGTCTCCAATCTGCCCTCCACTTTCTGCATAAAAAGGAGTGTAATTAAAAACAAGATGATAAAGAGTTTTTTTCTTCTTAGTTACTTTGCGATAACGAGTTATTTTCAAAACAGTTTCAGTATGGTCGTAACCAATAAATTCCTCAACGTCATCTTCCAAGAGTACAACCCAGTCGTGAGTATCAGATTTTGCAGCATTTTTAGATCTATTTTTTTGCTTATTCAACTCAATATCATATTCTTTTTTATTTAAAATAAGATTATTTTCATGCAAAATAAGTTGCGTTAAGTCCAAAGGAAAGCCATAAGTGTCTGATAATTCAAAAGCAATTTTCCCACTAACAATTTGGTAGTCTTCTTTTTGTGTTTCAGCAATAACTTTATCAAGTAATTTAATTCCGTTTTCAAGAGTGTTTAAAAAAGTTTCCTCTTCTTTTAAAATTACTTTTGAAATAATATTTTTTTGATTAATAAGCTCAGGATAAGCATCTCCCATAACTTTAATCAAAGTTGGAAACAGTTTATATATAAAAGGATTTTTTTGATTTAAGAAAGTAAAAGCATATCTGATAGCACGTCGTAAAATTCTACGAATTACATATCCAGCTTTCTCATTAGAAGGTAGTTGTCCATCAGCAATTGAAAACGAAACTGTTCTCAAATGGTCTGCAATTACTCTCATTGCCACATCTGTTTCATGTTTTTTATGATAAGAAAAACCTGTAATTTGTTCTATTTGTTCAATAATTGGCACAAAAATATCTATATCATAATTTGAACTTTTATTCTGTACTACTCTACAAAGACGTTCAAAGCCCATGCCTGTATCTACGTGTTTTTCAGGTAGATTATCTAATGCTCCGCTTTTTTTTCTATTAAATTGAATAAAAACAAGATTCCATATTTCTATTACCTGTGGATGGTCTTTATTTACCAAGTCTGCACCTTGAATTATTTTTTTGTCTGCGTCCGAACGCAGGTCAATATGAATTTCGGAACAAGGTCCACAAGGTCCAGTTTCTCCCATTTCCCAAAAATTATCTTTTTTAGAACCGTTCAATATTTGTGTCTCAGGTAAATATTTTTTCCAATAATCTCTTGCTTCTTCGTCTGCTTCAAGTTTGTCTTCTTTATTACCTTCAAAAACTGTTGCATACAAGTTTTCTTGATTAATTTTCATTAACTCAACAAGAAATTCCCAAGCATAATCAATTGCTTCTTTTTTAAAATAATCTCCAAACGACCAATTACCAAGCATTTCGAACATGGTATGATGATAGCTGTCGTGTCCCACCTCTTCCAAATCATTATGTTTGCCAGATACTCTTAAGCATTTTTGAGAATCGGCTATTCTTTTTGCTTGTTTTGTGGCATTTCCCAAAAAAATATCTTTAAATTGGTTCATACCTGCGTTGGTAAACATTAAAGTTGGATCTCCCTTTAAAACCATTGGTGCTGAGGGAACTATTTTATGTGATTTTGATTTGAAAAAATCAAGAAATGATTGTCGTATTTGTTGCGAATTCATTGTTTTTTTTATTTAGAATGAAAAAATAAGTAGGCAAAGATATAAAAATAATTGTTTCTAAGTTTTTGTTTTGAAAATTATTTTTTATATTATAATTAAATGACAGTATTTAAGGGAGTTATATATAACAAATGGGAGGGTAATGGTACAGAAAATCAAGCTATAGTTTGGACGGAAGACGATGTCCTGTTAATTATTAGAATATTATGACATTTTTCATAAATGCCAATAAGTTTTTTATTTTATTAATGAATTTATTTTAATACGCCTTATAAAATGTAAATTTATTTTATTATTTTCAAAAATTGTTCTTCCAAGCTTTTTTTCTTTACTTCAAATTTAGAAAGTATAAAACCGTTTTCAAAAGCAAATTTATTAATATCCTTAGGAAAATAATCATTATTCAATATTATATGGATTTCATTTTCTATTTTATCTAACTTTTGAAACATGCCAGATCTTGCGATTGCTTCGTATAAAACATCTATATCATCTGATGAAATAATAATAGTATCTTCAATTTTAAGTATTTCGTCAACTTTAGCTTGTTTTATTAGCTTTCCTTTTTGAAGAATGGCTACATGAGAGCAAACTTTTTCAATTTCACTAAGTATATGACTTGCAATAATTATAGTTTTACCTTTTTCTGCTTCAGAAATAATAATTTCACGAACTTCTACTATCCCCTTTGGATCTAATCCATTGGTTGGTTCATCAAGTATAAGTATCTCCGGATCACCAAGCAAAAGAGCAGCAAGGGCTAATCTTTGTTTCATTCCGAGCGAAAGGGTGTTAAATTTAGATAGCTGTCTTTCGTGCAAACTTACAAGTTCTAAAACTCTATTTATTTCCTTTTCAATGTTTGAAACCTGTTTTATTTCTGCAACAATATTCAGATTATCAACAAGAGATAAATACGGATAAAAATTTGGTTGTTCAACAAGTGCTCCAATTTTTTTGTTATCAAGTATATTGGCTTTATTAAACCAAGTAAAATTTCCTGTATCTTGTTTTATAATACCTAATATAATTGATAAAGTTGTAGTTTTTCCACTTCCATTTGGTCCTAAAATACCAAATATATCTCCTCTATTTACAGTTAAAGATAAATTATTTATAGCATAAATTGCTCCATAATTTTTTGTTAAGTTTTCTATTTTAAGTATCGGTTCCATAAAATTTGTAGTTATTTTTGGTACGTATCACAAATGTTAATTTCTGCATTATTTAAAAAGTTTTAAATCCTCATTTACAGTTGTAAATTGCGATATTTGAAATTTTAAAATGCCATAAACTTTACACTTGTGAAATATGCCTTATTTTTTACTTAATAATTTTAGTTAACTATATATAAACATTAGTTTTAAATATCGATTTAACATTATGTTTCGTTTAAAAAATGAAATATTAGCCTAATTCTACTTTACGAAGTTAAAACAAACGCCAAAGGCGTGATAATCAATAGGCTTGCCTGTAAGGGCAAGAGGAATTATCTATTTGTCTATAAGCACCAAAGCTGCGTAATCTATTCACTAATGTAAGTTATTTCGCACCTTTGGTGCTTACTATATAAAACGAAACAATTTACCTTGCCCTTACAGGCAAGGCTTTTGATTACGCACCTTTGGTGCTTAAAAGTCTTATAATTAGGTGTTTTTAACTTCGTAAAGTAGAACTAATGTAAATATTTTTTCTTTTACTTAATTTCATAAAAGACGTTTTTATATACTGTTATCTACTTAAAATATCAAAATTTCAAAAAAAAAGCGTGAAATTTGAAATCACACTTTTTTCTGTAAATTATTGAATAATATAGGTAAAACGTAAAGTTTTTCTAAAATTACATCCTACTTTTTAAAATTTTACATTTCAATTCATTATTTTAAGCCTTCACCATAGGACCTCCAAAGTTCATTGGCATATTAGGAGTTCCTCCTGAATGAATATTTTTTATTTTACCAAAATTTGATTCATATTTAGTAATATTATCTTGTAATGCAATTAACAGTTTTTTCGCATTTTCAGGTGTTAAAATTACTCGTGATTTTACTTTTGCTTTAGGTGTTCCTGGTACCATTCTTACAAAATCGAATATAAATTCTGAAGTAGAATGTGAAATTATAGCAAGATTTGAATAAGTTCCTTGTGCTATTTCTTCTGTTAACTCAATATTAATTTGATTTTTTTTATTTTCTGCCATTATTTATTATTATTATTTAATTTTATAAAAATTTGTTGAATAAATTAGCGTTTTTCACCAAGGCTTTTTTGAAATATTAGAATTAAAGTCTACCTTTGTAAATGAGCATTTTAATATTTCAAAAAGTAACTAATAAATTGATACTTGTGAAAAACGTAAATAAATTATTTTAATGCCGAAAGAATTTCCTTTGAACCAACAACAACCTTTTCGTATCCTCTTGTGCCAGTACCAGCAGGAATAAGATGTCCAACAATCACGTTTTCTTTCAATCCTCTCAAATAGTCTGTTTTTCCGCTAATTGCCGCTTGATTAAGTACTTTTGTTGTTTCCTGAAATGATGCAGCTGAGATAAAACTCTCTGTATGTAGAGCCGCCCTTGTTATTCCTTGTAGAACTTGCATTGAAGTTGCTGTTATAGCCTCAGTTACCGAAATTGTAACAAGATCTTTTCTCTTAAGATATGAATTTTCATCTCTTAATTTTCTTACAGAAATTATTTGTCCTACTTTATATTTTACACTATCTCCAATATCTTCAATTACTTTCTTTCCATAAACCCTGTCATTTTCTTCCATAAACTCTATTTTGTCAACTATTTGTTTTTCAAGAAAATCTGTATGTCCCGCATCTTCAATTTGAACTTTTTTCATCATTTGACGAACAATAACTTCAAAGTGTTTATCATTTATTTTTACTCCTTGTAATCTATATACTTCTTGAACCTCATTAACAATATATTCTTGAACTTTAGTGGGTCCTTTAACTGCGAGTATCACGGCAGGTGTTATTCGGCCATCGCAAAGTGGTGTACCAGCTTTGATAAAATCACCTTCTTGAACAAGTATTTGTTTGGTTAACGAAACAAGGTATTTTTTTGTATTTCCTGTTTTAGCTTCAACAATAATTTCTTTATTACCTCGTTTTATTTTTTCACCAAAAGACACAATTCCATCAATTTCAGCTACAACAGCAGGATTAGAAGGATTTCTTGCTTCAAAAAGTTCTGTAATTCGAGGAAGTCCACCAGTAATATCACCCATCTTACCAATTATTCTCGGAATTTTCACAATTATTTCTCCTGTTTTAACGGCATCGCCATCAGATTTTATCACGTGAGTTCCAACAGGTAAGTTGTATTTTGCAAGTATTTCATCATCTTCAGAAACAATTAATATTTCTGGAATTTTTGTTTTATCCTTAGTTTCGATAATAACTTTTTCAACAAAATTTGTTTGTTCATCTTTAGCTTGCTTAAACGTAATTCCTTCAAGAATATTTTTAAACTCAATTTTTCCAGTAGCTTCAGCTATCATTACATTATTGAAAGGATCCCATTCACATAATTTTTCACCTTTTTTTACAATATCTCCAGAATTAAAAAACAATTTAGAACCGTATTGTAATGTATTAGTTGCTAGAGAAATTCCCGTTTCCTCATCAATAATTTTCATTTCAGCCATTCTACTAACAACAATTTTTGTTTGCTTGCCAGTATCATCGTCTGTTGAAAAAACTGTACGTAGTTCGTCTATTTCTAATCTACCATCAAATTTAGCTTCAATGTCTGTTTGAGTGGCTAAACCTCCAGCAACACCACCAATATGGAATGTTCGAAGTGTTAACTGTGTTCCTGGTTCTCCAATTGATTGTGCTGCAATAACTCCAACTGCTTCTCCTTTATTAACCATTCTCCCAGTTGCAAGATTGCGTCCATAGCATTTGGCACAAATTCCATATTTAGACTCGCAAGTTAAAGTTGAACGAATTTCAATTTTATCAATAGGTGAATTTTCAATTTCCAAAGCTATTTCTTCTGTAATTTCTTCACCTGCTTTGTGAATAAATTTATTTGTTAGTGGATGATAAATATCATGAACAGAAGTTCTACCAAGGATTCGTTCGTATAAACTTTCTACGATTTCTTCATTCTTTTTAATTGCCGCTGCAACCAAACCTCTCAAAGTACCACAATCTTGTATTGTTATAATAGCATCTTGCGAAACATCAACAAGTCTTCTTGTTAGATAGCCTGCATCTGCTGTTTTCAGGGCGGTATCAGCAAGTCCTTTTCTTGCACCGTGAGTAGAAATAAAATATTCTAGTACAGACAATCCTTCTTTAAAATTTGCAAGAATCGGATTTTCAATTACAGCTGGTACAGAACCAGAACGACGAGGTTTGTTCATCAATCCCCTCATTCCTGAAAGCTGTTTAATTTGTTCTTTCGAACCCCTTGCACCTGAATCTAACATCATGTAAACAGAGTTAAAACCTCCCATATCTTCACTCAATTGAGTTAAGAGAATACCTGTTAGCCTACTATTTATATGTGTCCAAATATCAATTATTTGGTTATATCTTTCATTAAAAGTAATAAGTCCCATGTTGTAAGTTGCAATAACTTCTTCAACCTCCTTATTACCCTCTTGTATTAATTCAATTTTTTCTTTTGGTATAATAATATCATCTAAATTGAAAGAAAGTCCACCTTTAAATGCCATATAAAAACCTAACCGCTTAATATCATCTAAGAATTTTGCAGCTGCTTTAACTCCTTGTTGTCTAAGTACATTTAATATAATAGTACGAAGAGATTTTTTAGTTAAAATTTCATTTATATATTCTACATCTTTTGGTACATATTGATTAAAAAGAACCCTTCCAACAGAAGTTTCAATTAAATTTTGCTCACCTTTTGTATTTGAAATACGAACTTTAATCATTGCATGTAAATCAATAACCTTTTCATTGTAAGCAATAATAACTTCTTCTGATGAGTAAAAAATAGAATCCTCTCCTTTAACTATATGCTCAGGAGTACTTTTCCTTGATTTTGTAATGTAATAAAGACCAAGAACCATATCTTGTGAGGGTACTGTAATTGGTGCACCATTTGCGGGATTAAGAATATTATGAGATGCAAGCATTAATAATTGAGCCTCTAAAATTGCCGCATTTCCTAAAGGAAGATGTACAGCCATTTGGTCGCCATCAAAGTCTGCATTGAAAGGTGTACAAACTAACGGGTGTAGTTGGATTGCTTTTCCTTCAATTAACTTTGGTTGAAACGCCTGAATACCAAGTCTATGCAATGTAGGAGCTCTATTTAATAAAATAGGGTGTCCCTTTAGTATGTTTTCTAAAATATCCCATACAACAGGATCTTTTCTATCTACAATTTTTTTGGCAGATTTAACAGTTTTTACAATTCCTCTTTCAATTAATTTTCTAATAATAAATGGTTTGTAAAGTTCTGCTGCAATATCTTTTGGTAATCCACACTCGTGTAGTTTTAATTCTGGACCTACAATAATCACTGAACGAGCAGAATAATCAACACGTTTACCCAGCAAATTTTGTCTAAAACGACCTTGTTTTCCTTTTAAACTATCACTCAACGATTTTAATGGTCTATTAGCATCAGTTTTAACAGCACTTGATTTTCTTGAATTATCAAGTAAAGAATCCACTGATTCCTGCAACATTCTTTTCTCATTTCTAAGAATAACTTCAGGTGCTTTTATTTCAATAAGTCTTTTTAATCTGTTGTTTCTGATAATAACACGTCTGTATAAATCATTAAGATCGGAGGTTGCAAAACGCCCTCCATCAAGTGGTACTAATGGACGTAACTCTGGAGGAATGACTGGAACTACTCTTAATATCATCCATTCTGGTTGATTAATTCCAACAGAAGCTCTAAAAGAAGTAACAACTTTTAGACGTTTAAGTGCATCATTTTTTCTTTGTTTTGAGGTTTCATTTAATGCTTTATATTTTAGTTCGTGGTATAAATCGTCTAAATGTAATTTTTTAAGCAAGTCATGAATAGCATCTGCTCCCATTTTAGCAATAAACTTATTTGGATCGCTATCATCAAGTTGTTGATTATCTTTTGGTAACGTATCTACAATATCAAGATATTCTTCCTCTGTAAGAAAATCTAATTGCTTTACATTGTCTTCTGATTTTACTCCAGGCTGAACAACAACGTATTTTTCATAATATACAATAGACTCTAATTTTTTAGTTGAAAGTCCTAAAAGGTAACCTATTTTATTTGGTAAAGTTTTGAAATACCATATATGAACCACAGGTACAACAAGTTGTATATGTCCTGTTCTTTCACGTCTCACTTTTTTTTCAGTTACTTCAACACCACATCTATCACAAACAATCCCTTTATATCTGATTCTTTTATATTTACCACAATGACATTCATAATCTTTTACTGGTCCAAATATTCGTTCACAAAAAAGACCATCTCGTTCTGGTTTGTATGTTCTATAATTAATAGTTTCAGGTTTAATTACCTCGCCATGAGATCTTTTTAATATTGCATCAGGAGATGCTAAACCTATTGTAATTTTTGTAAAATCTTTTCTTTCAGATTTATATATTTTTTTATTTTTTCGAAACGCCATTATATTGTATAATAATTATTAGTAAATAAATAAAGAACATTTATAGAGCTGTCAAAAATAAAAATATTTTTGACAGCTCAAAAACAAAAAATAAGTATCTTATTCTAAGTTTATACTTAACCCAAGTCCTCTAAGTTCATGTAACAATACATTGAACGACTCTGGTATTCCTGGTTTAGGCATTGGAGTTCCTTTAACTATACTTTCATAAGCACGAGCTCTACCTATAACATCATCTGATTTTACTGTTAAAATTTCTTGAAGAATATTTGCGGCACCAAATGCTTCTAATGCCCAAACTTCCATTTCTCCAAATCTTTGACCTCCCATTTGAGCTTTCCCTCCAAGTGGTTGTTGGGTTATTAATGAGTAAGGTCCTATGGAGCGTGCATGTACTTTATCATCAACCATGTGTCCGAGTTTTAACATATATATAATCCCTACTGTTGCAGGTTGGTCAAATTTATCTCCAGTTTGACCATCATATAAATACGTCTTTCCAAAACGAGGAACATTTGCTTTATCCATGTAATCTGTAATGTTATCTAAAGAAGCTCCATCAAAAATTGGAGTTGCAAATTTTAGTCCTAATTCATCACCAGCCCAAGCTAAAATAGACTCATAAATTTGTCCTAAATTCATACGAGATGGTACTCCAAGTGGATTAAGTACAATATCTACTGGTGTTCCATCGTCCATATATGGCATATCTTCCAAACGTACAATTCGTGCAACAATACCTTTGTTACCATGTCGCCCCGCCATTTTATCTCCAACTTTTAGTTTTCTTTTTTTAGCAATATACACTTTTGCAAGTTGCAATATTCCTATTGGTAATTCATCACCAACTGTAATGTTATATTTTTTTCTTCTAAATACAGCTTGCAATTCTTTATGTTTAATTGAATAATTGTGAAGAATTGTACCAATCATCTTATTCTTATTTTTATCAGTAGTCCATTTCTTAGGATTAATTTCGATAAAATTTACATTTTCAAACAAATTTTCATAAAATTTAATTCCTTTTGATACAATTTCTTTACCATAAAAATCTTTAACTCCTTGCGAGGTTTTTCCTTCAATAAGTACTAACAATTTTCGTAATAATATATCGGATAATTTTAGAACTTCTTTTTCAAGTTCTAAATCAAATTTGTCAATTAAAGTTTGTTTAGCATCATTTGCTCTTTTATTTTTTCTTGTACGAGAAAATAATTTTTTATCTAATACAATTCCTTTATCAGACGGAGAAACTTTGAGAGAAGCATCTTTAACATCTCCAGCTTTATCGCCAAATATTGCTCTTAACAGTTTTTCCTCTGGAGATGGATCAGACTCTCCTTTTGGAGTAATTTTTCCAATCAAAATATCACCTGCCTTAACCATTGCTCCAATTCTTATAAGTCCGTTTTCATCTAAATTTCTTGTCGCATCTTCACTAACATTTGGAATATCAGCAGTTAATTCTTCTAATCCTCGTTTAGTGTCTCGTACCTCTAATTGATGACCAACTACATGTAAAGATGTAAAAACATCTTGTCTAACAACTTTTTCAGATATTACTATGGCATCTTCAAAATTATAACCCTTCCAAGGCATAAATGCAACCTTTAGGTTTTTCCCTATTGCAAGTTCTCCATTATTAGTGGCATTACCTTCGGTTAATACTTGTCCTTTTATAACTTGATCTCCTTTTAAAACAATAGGTTTTAAGTTAACACAAGTGTTTTGATTTGTTTTTCTAAATTTTGGAATTTCATAAGTTATTACATCAGAATCAAAAGACAGTAATTGTTCCACTTCACTTCGTTCGTAATTAATTACAATTTTTGTTGAATCAACATACTCAACAATACCATTGCCCTCAGCAATAGTAAGTAATCGAGAGTCTCTTGCAACACGTTCTTCTATTCCAGTACCTACAATTGGTGCTTCTGCAATTAGTAATGGTACTGCTTGACGCATCATGTTTGAACCCATTAACGCTCTATTTGCATCATCATGCTCCAGAAATGGTATCAAAGAAGCGGCAATTGATGCAATTTGATTTGGAGCAACATCCATTAAATCTACTCCATCAGGTTCGGCAATTGGAAAGTCTCCATTAAATCTACTCTTTATTTTTGTTGTAATAAAACTTCCATCATCAGCTACTTGTGCGTTTGCTTGAGCTATAACTAAGTCCTCTTCTTCCTCTGCCGTAAGATAAATTACACCATCATCATCTAAGTTAACAATTTTATCCTCAACTTTTCTGTAAGGAGTTTCGATAAATCCGAGAACATTTATTTTTGCAAAAACACATAAAGATGCAATTAGACCAATATTTGGACCTTCTGGAGTTTCAATAGGACATAAACGTCCATAGTGTGTATAGTGAACATCTCTAACCTCAAAACCAGCTCTTTCTCTTGTCAAACCACCTGGACCTAACGCTGACATTCTTCTTTTATGTGTCATTTCAGCAAGTGGATTTGTTTGATCCATAAACTGAGATAACTGATTTGTACCAAAAAAAGAATTTATAACAGATGAAAGTGTTTTTGAGTTTATCAAGTCAATTGGAGTAAAAACCTCATTGTCTCTAACATTCATTCGCTCTCGTACAGTACGAGACATTCGTGCCAAACCAACACTAAATTGATTAGCTAATTGCTCTCCAACAGTTCTAATTCTCCTGTTGCTAAGATGGTCAATATCATCAATATCAATTCTTGAATTTATAAGCTTTATTAAATATTGTATTATTTTAATAATATCCTCTTTTGTAAGAATTTTTGTATTAATATCAATATTCAATTCTAATTTTTTATTTATACGATACCTTCCTACATCGCCTAAATCATATCTTTTGTCTGAAAAGAAGAGTCTTTCAAATACTTCCCTTGCAGTACTCTCATCTGGTGGTTCTGCATTTCTTAACTGTCTATAAATGTGCATTAACGCTTCTTTTTCCGAGTTTGAAGGATCTTTTTGTAAAGTATTATAGATTATTGAGTAATATGAATGATTTTGACCTTCTTTATGAATAAGTACAGTTTTAGTTCCAGACGAAATTATTTCATCAATATGTTTTTCTTCAATTATTGTTTCTCGTTCAATAATTACTTCATTTCGTTCAATAGATACGACCTCACCAGTATCCTCATCAACAAAATCTTCAATCCAACTTTTTAATACTCTTGCTGCAAGTCGTTTTCCCTTTATTTCAGAGATACTTTCCTGAGTTACTGAAATCTCATCGGCTAAATCAAAGATTTCAAGTATATCATTATCTGTCTCAAATCCAATAGCTCTTAAAAGTGTAGTAACAGGAAGTTTCTTTTTCCTGTCAATATAAGCATACATAACATTGTTAACATCTGTTGCAAATTCCATCCAAGAACCCTTAAAAGGTATGATTCTTGCCGAGTATAGTTTTGTTCCATTAGCATGAGTACTTTGCCCAAAAAACACACCAGGTGATCTGTGCAATTGTGAGACTATAACTCTCTCTGCACCATTAATAACGAAAGTACCTTTGGGAGTCATATATGGGATTGTTCCAAGATAAACATCTTGAATTACAGTGTCAAAATCTTCATGTTCAGGATCTGTACAATACAATTTTAATTTGGCTTTCAAAGGAACGCTAAATGATAATCCTCGTTCAATACTTTCTTCAATTGTGTATCTTGCGGGATCAACAGTATAATCAAGAAACTCTAAAACAAAATTATTTCTTGTATCAGTAATTGGAAAATTATTATTAAAAACTTTATATAAGCCTTCTTTTTTTCTTTGATCAGTTGTTGAATGCAATTGAAAAAATTCTCTAAAAGTTTTTAGCTGGATCTCCAAAAAATGTGGATATTCCAATTGATTTTGAGTAGAGGAGAAATTAATTCGGTTATTGTTGGACATTATAGTATTTTATTATATATTAATGGATATTTTGGAGTTAATAAACAGATATTTTTATATTTCAATAAATATTATTTGCAAATAATTTGATATTAGAAATTTGTTAAGTATAAAATAAACACTTGAATTACAACCTATTAATGCAATAATTTTAAATTTATATAACGACAAAAAGGTTTAGTATCAATTAGATACTAAACCTATTCATAGATTTTGATTACAGCACTTTACTAAGTTTGATTATAAAATTTTTCAATACAAATATAATTTAGTAGTTTTTGAAAATTTGTTTTTGAAAATTTGTAAAATACAAATAAGACTAGTACAGAGTAATTTTAGTATTTTATTAATTTAATGAGAAATCGCTTAACGCTTTTTTACAATTAAATTATTTAATTTCTATTTCAGCTCCAAGTTCTTCTAATTGTGTTTTGAGAGCTTCTGCTTCATCTTTTGATACTTTTTCTTTTAAAGCTTTTGGTGCATCATCTACTAATCGTTTTGCATCTTTTAAACCAATACCAACCAATTCTTTAACTAATTTTACAACTTTTAGTTTTTGACCTCCAGCTGCTTTAATAATCACATCAAATTCAGTTTGTTCTTCAACTTCTTGTGCTTCTGCAGCTCCACCTACAGCCATTACTGGTGCAGCAGCTGGCTCTATACCATACTCTTCTTTAAGTATTTCTGCTAATTCGTTTACCTCTTTAACTGTTAAGTTTACTAACTTTTCAGCGAAATCTTTTAAATCTGCCATTTTAATATAATTTTTTTATAATTTTAATAATAATTATTCACTCCTTTCTGAAAGTGTTTTTGTAATTCCTGCAAGTAAATGTTTACCTGACTGAAGTTGAGAAATAACTTTATGAGCTGGTGATTGAAGTTGATAAACTAAATCTCCGATTAATTCAAATTTAGATTTAATTTTTGTCAAATTTTCTAATTGATCATCACCTACATAAACAGACTCTTCAACATAAGCAGCCTTTACCAGTGGTTTTTCGTGTGCTTTCCTAAACTCTTTAATTAGTTTAGCAGGAGCATTTGCAACCTCAGTAAACATTATAGCAGTTGGGTTCTTTAGAACAGCTTTTAATTCATCACTATTTTTATCAGATTTTTCTAATGCTTTAAATAATAAAGTGTTCTTAACTACTAACAACCTTATATTTTGTTTAAAACATTCTCTTCTTAAATCAGATGTGTCACCCGCATTTAATTCAGAAGTATCTGTTAGGTATATGTGAGATGAATTATTGAGTTGCTTTGCAAGATCCTCAATTGCTAAATTCTTTTCTTCTCTTGTCATAATAATTTGAGATAATTAATGAATTTTGAATAAAAACTATTTCGTAACATAAGAAATATAGTTTTATCTATTCTTTCAATGATTTTGTTTCAATTCTAATTCCAGGACTCATGGTTGCAGAAATATACATACTTAATATATATGTCCCCTTAGACACAGCTGGTTTTAGTTTGATTACTGTATTAATAAAATCGGAAGCATTCTCTAATAATTTTTTTTCGTCGAACGAAAGTCTTCCAAAAGAAAGGTGTAATATTCCATATTTATCTACTTTGAAATCTACCTTACCTTTCTTTACTTGAGCAACAGCTTTGCCAACATCCATTGTAACAGTACCAGTTTTTGGATTTGGCATAAGCCCTCTTGGTCCCAATATTCTACCAATTCGTCCAACTTTTGCCATAACTGAAGGCATTGCAATTACAACATCGACATCAGTCCAGCCATCTTGAATTTTTTTCACATAATCGTCAAGACCAACATGTTCAGCACCTGCATCTTTTGCTTCTTGTTCCTTGTCTGGAGTACAAAGTACTAAAACACTTTTTTCTTTTCCAGTTCCATGAGGTAAGGTTAAAGAACCTCTTACCATTTGGTTAGCTTTTCTTGGATCAACCCCAAGCTTTACATTTATATCAACAGATGCATCAAATTTTACTGTAGATATTTCTTTCACTAATTTTATAGCTTCAGGCAATGTGTATGCCTTTTCTGGATCAACCTTATTTATAATCGACTTTCTTTTTTTAGTTAATTGTGCTGACATTTTATTTTCTCTTTATTTTAATGTTTTTAATTTGTTGGAAATTCACCTTTTACTACAATTCCCATACTTCGAGCAGTTCCTGCAACCATTCTCATTGCGGATTCTACCGTAAACGCATTTAAATCAGGCATTTTATCTTCTGCTACTTTCCTTACATCGTCCCAGCTAATTTTGGCTACCTTATTTAAATTTGGTTCACCTGAGCCAGACTTTAACTTTGATACTTCTTTTAATTGTTCGGCAACTGGAGGAGTTTTTGTAATAAAGTCAAACGATTTATCTTTATAAACACTGATAACAACAGGAATAAGTTTTCCCATATATTTCTCAGTTCTTGAATTAAACTGTTTGCAAAAGTCCATTATATTTAGTCCTTTTGCTCCCAAAGCGGGTCCTACTGGTGGTGAGGGATTTGCTTGCCCTCCTTTAATCTGTAGCTTAATAAATGTCTCTACTTTTTTAGCCATAATTTTATGTTGTTATTTTGTGTTTTGTTCAATCTTCTTTTTCTACTTGCATGAAACCCAATTCAAGAGGTGTTTTTCTTCCAAAAATCTTAACCATAACTTTTAGCTTTTTCTTTTCATTATTTACTTCTTCAATAACTCCAGAAAAATTCTCGAAAGGTCCATCTGTTACTTTGATTGCTTCTCCTACTAAGAAAGGGATGGTTAATAATTCCTCCTCTGCATCTTGCAATTCATCCACTACTCCTAAAATTCTGTTAATTTCTTTTTGTCTTAAAGGAACTGGTATTTTTCCTCTATCAGAACCAACAAAACTAATTACATTAGGAATTGCTTTTAAAATATGTGGTATCTCTCCAACAAGAGCCGCTTCTATTAAAACATAACCAGGATAAAAGTTTCGTTCTTTACTAATTTTTTTACCATTTCTAACCTGATACACTTTCTCGGTAGGAATAAGTACTTGCGAAATATAGTTTTGAATTTTTAATCTACTTACTTCATTCTCTATGTATTCCTTTACTTTTTTTTCTTTTCCACTTATAGCTCTAAGTACGTACCATTTTCTTACTATTTCAGTCATGTTGTTTGTTAATTTGTTTTAGTCAACTACACAGTAATTTACTATTTAATGTTGTTCTTTTTAAGTGCTTAGTAGAACAATCCATATATTAATTTCATTAATTGACTAAAAACAGAATCCATGCCGTAAATAGTTAATGCGATAATAAGTGATGCAATCATTACAATTATTGCACTACTTTGCAAATCAGACCATGCAGGCCAAGAAACTTTGTTTACTAACTCATTGTAAGTATCAAAAATATAATCTTTTACTCTGTTCATGTTAATTTTCTGTTACAGATGTTGGTTTGTACATCAAGTATTAATTTTGCACGGGAGGAGCGACTCGAACGCCCGACACCTAGTTTTGGAGACTAGTGCTCTACCAACTGAGCTACACCCGTAAATTATATAAGATAACACAGACTTTCTTAGTTTTATACTTTGAAAGTCTGTTTATACTATTTATTTAGATATTATTCTAATATTTCAGTTATTTGTCCTGCTCCAACAGTTCTACCACCTTCACGGATTGCGAATCGTAGTCCAAGACTTACAGCAACTGGATATATCAAATTAACTTGTACAGTAATATTATCACCAGGCATTACCATTTCAACACCATCAGCAAGAATAATTTCACCCGTTACATCTAATGTTCTAATGAAAAATTGTGGTCTATATTTATTGTGAAATGGAGTGTGACGTCCACCTTCTTCTTTCTTAAGAATATAAACCTCAGCTTTAACATTTGTGTGCGGTGTTACAGAACCAGGTTTTGCAATAACCATACCTCTTTTAATTTTTTCTTTGTCAATACCTCTTAGAAGTAGTCCAACATTATCACCAGCCTCACCTCTGTCCAATATTTTTCTAAACATTTCAACACCAGTACAAACCGATTTCATTTTTTCGTCTTTCATAAGTCCGATAATTTCAACTGCGTCAGAAGTATTTACTACACCAGTTTCAATTCTTCCAGTTGCAACTGTACCACGTCCTGTTATAGAGAATACATCTTCAACAGGCATGAGAAAATCTTTGTCCATATCTCTTTTTGGAAGTGGGATAAATTCATCAACCGCATCCATAAGATCCATAATTTTTTCAACCCATGACGGTTCACCGTTTAATCCACCAAGAGCAGACCCTTGAATTATAGGACAATCTTCATCGTATTTGTAAAATTCCAAAAGTTCTCTAATTTCCATTTCAACGAGTTCAAGAAGTTCTTCATCGTCAACTAAATCTACTTTATTCATAAAAACAACAATTGAAGGAACATTTACCTGACGAGCAAGTAGAATGTGTTCTCTTGTTTGTGGCATAGGACCATCACTTGCATCAACAACAAGTATAGCACCGTCCATTTGAGCAGCACCAGTTACCATATTTTTCACATAGTCAGCATGACCAGGACAGTCAACGTGTGCGTAGTGTCTTTTTTCTGTTGAATATTCTACGTGTGCCGTATTAATTGTTATACCTCTTTCTTTTTCTTCTGGAGCATTGTCAATAGAATCGAAATCTCTCACTTCAGATAAACCTTTTTCTGCTAATATTTTTGTTATTGCAGCAGTAAGTGTTGTTTTACCATGGTCAACGTGACCTATTGTTCCAACGTTAACATGTGGTTTGGACCTGTCAAATTTTTCTTTAGCCATTTTTATTAAGTAAATTTTGGAAAATGTTAATAAATTCTTGTATATATGTAAAGCCAATGATGGGAATTGAACCCATGACCTCTTCCTTACCAAGGAAACGCTCTACCCCTGAGCTACATCGGCGAGTGTAAAAGAATCACAAAAAATTTCCAAACTCATCTTATTAATTGCTAACATATTTTTCAAAATCTTTTAACTGTAAAAAATATTATTTTTACAGTTAAAAGTTGTTATATGATGCTAATCAAATTAGAGAAATTAGAAATTTGTTTTTATTCTTTTAAATTAATAAAGTGTTTTAAACTCTTTTGTAAATTGAGCGAGAGACGAGGTTCGAACTCGCGACCTACAGCTTGGAAGGCTGTCGCTCTACCAACTGAGCTACTCTCGCAGTAATAAGAAATAAAAAATGTGGGGAGAGAAGGATTCGAACCTCCGAAGGCTATGCCAACAGATTTACAGTCTGCCCCAGTTGACCGCTTTGGTATCTCCCCAGTAATTATTAAACTTTTTTAATATAATTTATTTGTTTTTTGACCTTAAATAAACTACTTAAATTTGAGCCGATAGACGGATTCGAACCGCCGACCGGCTGATTACAAATCAGCTGCTCTGGCCAACTGAGCTATATCGGCTTTT